>JAEWGQ010000249.1 GCA_023388235.1 Actinomycetes bacterium
AGCAGCGCGCGCACCGGCTCCGCGGTCGAGCAGGACAGCGTCAGCGTCTCGGTCACCCGGCCGGCGGCGACCTCGCGCAGCCGCTCCAGCCGCGCCGTCGGGTCCGCGCCGGGCCCGTCGACGGTGCGCGGCAGCAGCACCGCGCGCGCCCGGCCGGGACCGTCGGCGCCGGAGGCGATGGCCTCGGGCGCCGCGCCGGACGCGGTCAGCCGCGCCCCGGCCAGCACGCGGACGTCCCCGTGGTAGACGCCCTGGGCGCCGCGGCCGTCCGCGAGGCCGATCTGGCCGTCCCGGTCGGACCAGGCCTGGGTCGGGGCCTGCACGGCGGCGAGCAGGTCGTGCAGCAGGGGCTGGAGCTCCATGGGGTACCTCGTCGTGGCTCGGGGCGGTGCGGGCGGGTGGTGCGGGACGCGCGGTCGCCGGCACCGGCGAGACCGGATCGTGATCCGGCGGGAGCCCCCTCGGCTTGACAGCCCCGGGGGCGCTGGCAACTCTAGGGGCATTCGTTTGAGCGTTCCAATCGCTGGTTGGAACGATCATAGGCACCGAGGGAGCGCCGATGGACACCACCACCCGGGCGACGCTGGAGAGCGTCGCGCAGCGGGCCGGCGTCTCGCGCCAGACCGTGTCCAACGTCCTCAACGCCCCGCACCTGGTGCGCCCCGAGACCACCGACCGGGTGCGGTCGGCCATCGACGAGCTCGGCTACCGGCCGTCGTCCGCCGCGCGCCAGCTGCGCACGGGGCGCTCCCGCGTGCTCGGCCTGCGCCTCGAGCCCGTGCACGACGGCATCAACGGCGCCGTGCTCGACCGGTTCCTGCACGCGCTCACCGAGAGCGCCCAGGCCCGCGGCTACCGGGTGATGCTGTTCACCGCGCCCGACGACGAGCGCGAGATCGCCCAGTACGGCGAGCTCCTCGACACCGCCGACCTCGACGCCTTCGTGCTCACCAGCACGCACCGGGACGACGCCCGCGCCGCCTGGCTGGCCGAGCGCGACGTGCCCTTCGTGACCTTCGGCCGCCCCTGGTCCGCGCCCGGCGCCCCCGACGACCACCCGTGGGTCGACGTGGACGGGGCGGCCGGCACCCGCGCGGCCGTCGAGCACCTGCGCCGCCTCGGGCACGAGCGCATCGCGTACCTCGGCTGGCCCGACGGGTCCGACGTGGGCGAGGACCGCGCCGCGGGCTGGGCCGCCGCGATGGTGGACGCCGGCCACGACGCCGACCTGCTGCACCGCCTGCACGCGCGCGTGCCGGACGGCGTGGTCGCCGGGGCCCAGGCCACCGAGCGGGTGCTCGCGGACGCCGCCCCCACGGCCGTGGTCTGCGCCTCGGACTCGCTCGCCCTCGGCGCGCTCACCGTCGGCCGCAGCCGCGAGACCCCGCTGGCCGTCGTCGGGTTCGACGACACCCCGGTCGCCGCCGCGGTCGGCCTGACGTCCGTCGCGCAGCCGCTCACCGAGGCCGCGCACCGCGCCCTCGACCTGCTCCTGGACCAGCTCGACGGCACCGGCGGCACCCGCAGCCGCCAGGTGCTGCTGGCCCCGCACCTCGTCGAGCGCGCGTCCAGCCGCACCCCCTGACGACCCCTGACGACCCCTGACCACCCCTGACGACCCCGGACCACCCCGCAGCACCGCACCACCCCGCACCGCAGTCGAAGGAGACCCCCATGCACCGCATCCCCACCCGAGGACGGCGCCTCCTGGCGTCCACCGCCGTCGGCGCCGCCGGCGTGCTCGCGCTCGCCGCCTGCGGCGGGTCCGGCTTCGACGACGACGGCGGCAGCGACGCCGGCACGGAGGGCGGCGGCGGGTCGCTCAGCGTGCTGATCGGCTCGTCCGGCGACGCCGAGACCGACGCCGTCACCGCGGCCGTGAAGGCGTGGTCCGAGGAGTCCGGCGTCGACGCCACCGTCCAGGTCGCCTCCGACCTCACCCAGGAGCTCAGCCAGGGCTTCGCGTCCGGCGACCCGGCCGACGTGTTCTACGTCAGCGCCGACCAGTTCCAGACCTACGCGGCCAACGGCTCCCTGTACCCGTACGGCGACGACCTCGACAACGCCGACGACTTCTACCCGAGCCTGGTGGAGCAGTTCACCTACGACGGGCAGCTCGTGTGCGCGCCGAAGGACTTCTCGACGCTGGCGCTCATCATCAACACCTCCGCGTGGGAGGCCGCCGGGCTCACCGACGACGACGTCCCGACCACCTGGGACGAGCTGACCGCGGTCGCCGGCAGCCTCACCACCGACGGCCAGGTCGGCCTCGGGTTCTCCGGCGAGTACGCCCGCGTCGGGGCGTTCCTGGCCCAGGCCGGCGGCACGCTGGTGAACGCCGACGGCACCGAGGCCACCGCCGACTCCCCGGAGAACGTCGCGGGGCTCACCTACGTCCAGCAGCTGCTCACCTCCGGCGACGCGGCCTACGCCGCCGACCTCGGCACGGGCTGGGGCGGCGAGGCGTTCGGCACCGGCGCCGCCGCCATGACGATCGAGGGCAACTGGATCACCGGCGCCATGACCAACGACTACCCCGACGTCCAGTACCGGGTGGTCGAGCTCCCCGCCGGCCCGGCGGGCCAGGGCACGCTGCAGTTCACCAACTGCTGGGGCGTCGCCGCCGACTCCGGCAACCAGTCCGACGCCGTCGACCTGGTGCAGTACCTCACGGCGACCGACCAGCAGCTCGCGTTCTCCGAGGCGTTCGGCGTCATGCCGTCCGTGCAGTCCGCGGCCGACGGCTGGAAGCAGCTCTACCCGGAGATGACGGCGTTCATCGACTCCGCCGACTTCGCGCAGAACGTCGTCAACGCCCGCGGCGCCGCCGACGTCATCACCGACTTCAACGCCCAGCTCGAGGGCCTGAAGACCGGCGACCCGGCCGCGATCCTCGGGTCCGTGCAGACCAACCTGCAGGCCGTCCTCGACGAGAACGCGTCCTGACGCGATGTCCACCGTGGCGGCGCAGCCGCGCCGGCGCCGGCGTCGCGGTCCCGGGTCCGCCCGGGGCCGCGAGGCCGTGTCGGGGTGGCTGTTCCTCACCCCGATGCTGGTGATCCTCGGGCTGTTCCTCGTGGTGCCGGTGCTCATGGCGCTGTGGGTCAGCCTGTCCGACTGGACCGGCCGGGGCAGCCCCCTGGCCTCCGACGTCGGGTTCGTGGGGCTCGACAACTACGAGAGCCTGCTGCTCGGCGGCGGCCTCGCCACGCAGGACTTCGGCACCTCCCTGCGCAACAACGCCTACTACGTGCTGCTCGTGGTGCCGCTGCAGACCGCCCTCGCCCTGCTGCTCGCCACGATGGTGAACCGCGCGGCGCTGCGCGGCAAGGGGTTCTTCCGGACGGCGTTCTACTTCCCGTCGGTCACGTCGTCGGTCGCCATCACCGTGCTGTGGCTGTTCCTGTTCTCCGCCTCCGGCACGATCAACGGCATCCTGGCGCGGCTGTCGATCACGGGCCCCAACTGGTTCAACGACCCGCAGGGCGTGATCCACCTGGCGCTCGGGGCCGCCGGCGTCGACGGCCCGCCGGCGTTCCTCGCGCAGCACGGGTTCCTCGGCATCCCGCTGTGGGAGTGGGCGGCCGGGCCCTCGGTGGCGATGACGGCGTTCATCCTGCTGGCGATCTTCACGACCTCCGGCACGTTCATGCTGCTGTTCCTCGCCGCGCTGCAGGCCGTGTCCGCCGAGGTCGAGGAGGCCGCGGTGATGGACGGCGCGAACGCCCGCCAGCGGTTCTTCCGCGTGACGCTGCCGATGCTCAAGCCGACCGTGTTCACCGTCGTGACCCTCGGGCTGATCGGCACGTGGCAGGTGTTCGACCAGATCTACACCGGCACCCAGGGCGGGCCCGCGAAGACGACGCTCACGCCCGCGTACCTGTCGTACACGGCGGCGTTCCAGAACAACCAGTGGGGCCGCGGCGCCGCGATCGCGTTCGTGCTGTTCGCGATCATCGTGCTGCTGACGGTGCTGCAGCGGTTCGCCCTGCGCGAGCGCGACGTGCCGCGCCGCAAGCGGTTCCACCGCGACCCGCCCGCTCCCCCGGCCGCCGTGGCCGGCACCGCGGGCACCACGGGCGGGCCGGGCGCCGGCGCGACCGCCCCGATCCCCGGGAGCCCGCGATGACCGCCACCGCCGTCGCCACCAGCACCGCCCCGCCCGCCCGGCCGGTCCGGCCGCGCCGCAGCCGCCGGCGGCTCGCCGGCACCTCGTTCGCCTACGCCGTGCTCGTCGTCCTGGCGCTGCTGTACGTCTACCCGTTCCTCATCCAGGTCGCCACGTCGTTCAAGACCGACGCCGAGGCGGCGCAGAACGCCGTCTCGCTGCTGCCGCAGACCTGGACCACGGCGGCGTACGAGCGGCTGTTCCTGCGCTCGGACTTCCCGCTGTGGTTCCGCAACTCGGTCGTCGTCACCGTCGTGGTCACCGTCGGGCGGGTGTTCGTGAACTCGCTCGCCGGGTACGCCCTGGCGCGGCTGCGGTTCCGCGGGCGCGCCGTGGTGTTCGCCGGCCTGGTCGCGGTCATGGCCGTGCCGAACGTGGTGCTGCTGATCCCGAAGTTCCTGGTCATCAAGCAGGTCGGCATCTACAACTCGTTCGCGGGCCTGATCATCCCGCTGCTCGCGGACGCCGCCGGCATCTTCATCATGAAGAACTTCTTCGAGTCCATCCCGCCGAGCGTCGAGGAGGCCGCGCGGATGGACGGCGCCGGGACGTTCCGGGTGTTCTGGTCGGTGGTGCTGCCGATGGCCCGCCCGGCGCTCGTGACGATCGTGATCCTGTCGTTCCAGGGCTCGTGGAACGAGCTCGCGCACTTCATCGTCGCGTCCCAGGACCCGCAGCTCGTCACGCTGACCAAGGGCGTCGCCCAGCTGGCGTCCGGCCAGCTCAGCCAGGGCACCCAGTACCCGCTGAAGCTGGCCGCCGCGGCCATCATGACGATCCCGGTCGCGGTGCTGTTCTTCGTGTTCCAGAAGCGGATCATGAACCAGAGCGCGGGTGCCGTGAAGGAGTAGTGCACGCCGCCCCCCGCCCCCCGGCGGGCCGGGGGGCGGCGGCTACACTCGGGCGGAAAGGGGAACACCTATGCGCTTCCTGCCCGGGCACCAGCCCTCGTCCGACCTCACCTACGGCGACGTCTTCCTCGTCCCGTCGCGCTCCGAGGTCGCCTCCCGCTTCGACGTCGACCTCGCGGCCGCCGACGGCACCGGCACGACCATCCCGGTGGTCGTCGCCAACATGACCGCCGTCGCCGGGCGCCGCATGGCCGAGACCGTCGCCCGCCGCGGCGGCATCGCCGTGATCCCGCAGGACGTCCCCACCGACGTCGTCGCGGACGTCGTGGCCTCCGTCAAGGCGAAGCACCCCGTCGTCGAGAGCGCCGTCGTGGTGTCCCCGCAGGACACCGTGCACACCGCGCTCACGCTGATCGGCAAGCGGTCGCACGGCGCCGCGGTGGTCGTCGAGGGCGACCGCCCCGTCGGCGTCGTCACCCCCGCCGACTGCGAGGGCGTGGACCGGTTCACGCAGGTCGCGGACGTCATGACGTCGCGGCCGACCACCGTGGACCTGGCGGTCGTCGAGTCCGGCGGCACGTCGGGCCTCGAGGCCGCGTTCGAGCAGCTGCACGCCTCCCGCCGCAAGTTCACGCCCGTGGTGTCCGACGGCCGGCTCGTCGGCGTGCTCACCCAGGTCGGCGCCCTGCGCTCCTCCATCTACACCCCGGCGCTCGACGCCCGGGGCCGGCTGCGGGTCGCGGCGGCCGTCGGCGTGAACGGCGACGTCAAGGGCAAGGCCGCCGCGCTGCTGGACGCCGAGGTCGACGTGCTGGTGGTCGACACCGCGCACGGCCACCAGCGCAAGATGCTCGACGCGCTCGAGGCCGTCCGGTCGCTCGACCCGCAGGTCCCCGTCGTCGCGGGCAACGTCGTCACCGCCGAGGGCACCCGCGACCTGATCGCCGCGGGCGCCGACATCGTCAAGGTCGGCGTCGGCCCGGGCGCGATGTGCACCACCCGCATGATGACCGCCGTGGGCCGCCCGCAGTTCTCGGCCGTGCTGGAGTGCGCCACCGAGGCGCGCCGGCTCGGCAAGCACGTCTGGGCCGACGGCGGCGTGCGGCACCCCCGCGACGTCGCCCTCGCCCTGGCCGCGGGCGCCTCGCAGGTCATGGTCGGCTCCTGGTTCGCGGGCACGCACGAGTCCCCCGGCGACCTGCACGCCGACGGCGACGGCCGGCTGTACAAGGAGAGCTTCGGCATGGCGTCGGCGCGGGCGGTCGCCGCCCGCACGCGCGGCGGCTCCGCCTTCGACCGGGCGCGCAAGGCGCTGTACGAGGAGGGCATCTCGTCCTCGCGGATGTACCTCGACCCCGAGCGCCCCGGCGTGGAGGACCTGCTGGACCGGATCACCTCCGGCGTGCGGTCGTCCTGCACCTACGTCGGCGCCACCACGCTCGACGAGCTCAGCGAGCGCGCGACCGTGGGCATCCAGTCCGCCGCCGGCTACGACGAAGGACGGCCGCTGCCCGACGGGTGGTGACCGGGCCGGGCGCGCCGGTCAGATGACGCCGGCGCGCTCCAGCTCGGCCGCGAGCGCCTGCCCGTCCGGGCCGTGCGCGAGGACGACCGCGGACGCGTCGATCCCCTCGACCGCCCGGCGGGTCGCCGGCGTGGGCGCGGGCAGGCCGTTCGCGGCGACCTGCTCGCCCAGCGACAGCTCGCGCACCGCGATGGCGGCGACCCGGCCCGGGTGCTCCGCGGCGAACGTCTCGTAGACCTGCGGGTCGTGCTGGCCGTCGTCCCCGACGAGGATCCAGCGCAGGTGCGGCAGCTCCTCGGCGAGGCGGCGCAGCGTCGCGGCCTTGTGCGCCCGCCCGGAGCGGAACAGGGCGGTGCCGGTGGGGCCGAGGTCGGTCAGCAGCAGCGACCCCTGCGGCAGCCCGACCCGGTCCAGGAACCGCGCGAGCGCGGAGGCGGTGTTCCACGCCCCCGTGGACAGGTAGAACACCGGGGCGTCCGGGTGGGTGGTGGTCAGGCGCCGGTACAGCTCGGGCATCCCGGGCACGGGCGTGCGGCGCGCCTCGGAGCGGACCAGGAAGTTCCAGGCCGCGAGGTGCGGGCGCGGCACCATCGTGACCAGCACCGTGTCGTCGATGTCGCTGACGATGCCGTGCGTGGCGGCGGGGTCGACCACCTGCACCGGCGCGGGCACCGCGGCTCCCCCGCCGTCGACGACCAGCCACAGGGCGCGCCAGCCCGGCTCGAGGCCGACGTCCACCCCGGCATCCACGTAGCCGCCGCGGTCCGTGCGGGTGACCAGCAGGTCGGGGCCGTCGGCCTCGGCCCGCACGCGCACCACCGCCCCGTCGACCTCCGCGGACAGCAGGTTGCGCCACCCGCGCCGCGCGACGGAGCCGGGCGTCGGGGCGTCCGGCGGCGTGAGCAGCACCCGGGCGCGGACCCGGGCCCGGGTCACCGTGCCGTACGACGGGTAGCTGACGACGCGGGGTTCGTACCCCCGGCGGCGCAGCGTGCGGACGACGGCGGCGTTGATCCGGTCCTCGGTGCGGGCGGCGATCCGGGCGAGCGTCGACATCGCCTCAGTATCGCCAGGGCGCGCGGGGTGCGCGCGCGGGGGCGGTCCGGGCGCTACGCCGCGAGCCGGCGGTCCAGCCGGCGCGGGCGGCGCTCGCACGGCACCACGGCGCCGGGCTCGACG
>JAEWGQ010000288.1 GCA_023388235.1 Actinomycetes bacterium
CCGTAGGGCTCGGGGGAGACCACCTTGCCGGTCAGCCCCACCTCGCCCGCCAGGTCGGCGACCACGCCGCCGCGGGTGGCGAAGGACTCGGCGCCGGCGTCCAGCATCATGCCGTCCACCTCGTGCCGGCCGACCACGCCGCCCGGCGCCCGCCACGCCTCGAGGACCAGCGGGCGCAGCCCGGCCAGCGCGAGCTCCCGCGCCGCGACCAGGCCGGCGACGCCGCCCCCGACGACGACCGCGTCCGCGGCCTGCTCCTGCGTGCCGGGACCCGCGGGTCCGGCGTCGTGCTCGCTCGTGGCTGCTCCTCGGCTCGTCGTCGGGCGGTCGGTCGGGTGCCCACTCTGCCGGGCGGGCGAGGGGGACGGGTGGGACCTGCGGGCCCGGCTCAGAGGCTGTGCACCAGCTCCACGACGCGGGTCAGGACGTCCGGGTCGGTCTCCGGCGGCACCCCGTGCCCCAGGTTCACGACGTGCCCCGGCGCGACGGCGCCGCGCGCGACGACGTCCCGGACGTGCGCCTCCAGCACCGGCCACGGGGCGGCGAGCAGCGCGGGGTCGATGTTGCCCTGCACCGGCACCCGGCCGTCCAGGCGCCGCACGGCCTCGTCGAGCGGGATGCGGTGGTCGACGCCGACGACGTCCGCGCCCACGTCGCGCATCGCCGCGAGCAGCTCGCCCGTCCCGGTGCCGAAGTGCACGCGCGGCACGCCCAGGTCGGCGACGTGCGCCAGCGCCCGGGTGGAGGCCGGCGCCACGTGCGCGGTGTAGTCGGCGAGCGACAGCGAGCCCGCCCAGGAGTCGAACAGCTGCGCGGCGCTCGTCCCGGCGAGCACCTGCGCGCGCAGGAACGTCCCCGTCACGTCCGCCGCCCACGCGGTCAGCGCCCGCCAGGTGGCGGGGTCCGCGTGCATCAGGGTGCGCGCGGCGAGGTGGTCCCGCGACGGGCGGCCCTCCACCAGGTACGCGGCCAGCGTGAACGGCGCGCCCGCGAACCCGATGAGCGGCGTGCCGCCCAGGGCCTGCGTGGTGAGGCGCACGGCCTCGGTCACCGGCGCCAGCACCTCCGGCGTCAGCGCCTCGGCCGGCGAGGCGTCCCGCAGGCGCGCCACGTCGTCCGCGGTGCGCACGGCGGACCCCAGCACGGGCCCGACGCCCGGCTGGATGTCCACGTCCACGCCGGCGAGGCGCAGCGGGATGACGATGTCCGAGAAGAAGATCGCCGCGTCCACCCCGTGCCGGCGCACGGGCTGCAGCGTGATCTCGGACGCCAGGTCGGGGGTCAGGCAGGCGTCGAGCATGGCGGTGCCGGCGCGGGCGGCGCGGTACTCGGGCAGCGACCGCCCGGCCTGGCGCATGAACCACACCGGCCGGGACGCGGGCGTGCGGCCCCGGTACGCGTCGACCAGCGGCGCGTGGGTCGTGCGGCCGTCGACGAGCGGGTGGCCTGCGGGCAGGCCGGTGCCGTCCGGCAGCGAGGTCAGGGTGGGCTGGGACTCTGCGGGGAGTGACGAAGTCGACATCACGGACGATTGTGCCCCCTCTTCCCTGGAGTGATTCAATCGTGGGCGTGGTGATGCTGTCGTTGGTGGCGAGCCATCACGACCTCGATCTGGCCGTGCTGGAGCGGTTGTCCACCGGCTCCCGCGCCGTCGGCCGGGAGATCGTGACGGCCTCGGACTCGATCGCGGGGGCGGTCGTGCTGGCGACCTGCAACCGCTTCGAGGTGTACCTCGACGTGGCCGACGCCGACGCCTCCGACACCGCCCGCGCCGCCGCGGCCGCGACGGTCGCCGCCTGCTCGGGGTACCCGCCGCAGCGCGTCGCCGACGCCCTCGCGCCGGCCACCGGCTCCCGCGTCGTGGAGCACCTGTTCGCCGTCGCCTCCGGGCTGGAGTCCATGGTGGTCGGTGAGCGCGAGATCGCCGGGCAGGTGCGCCGCGCGCTCACCGCCGCGCGCCGCGACGGCACCACCACCTCCGACCTCGAGGCGCTGTTCCAGGCCGCGTCCCGCACCTCCCGCGCCGTCGAGGCCGGCACCGGCCTGGGCGCCGCCGGCCGGTCCGTCGTCGGCGTCGCGCTCGACCTCGTCGAGGAGGGCCTGCCCGCCTGGCCGGACGTGCGCTGCCTGCTGATCGGCACCGGCTCGTACGCCGGCGCGAGCCTCGCGGCGCTCAAGGCCCGCGGCTGCCGCGACGTGCTGGTCTACTCGGCCAGCGGCCGCGCCGGGCAGTTCGCGGCGCAGCGCGGGGTGACCGCGGCGACCGACGACCTGGCCGCCAGCCTGGCCGGCGTCGACCTGGTCGTGGCGTGCAGCGGGGCGTCCGGCGCGGTGCTCGACGTCGACGCCCTGATCCGGTCCCGGTCCGCCGAGGCGTCCCTGGGCGCCCGCCCGCTCGCCGTGCTCGACCTCGCCCTGCGGCACGACGTCGACCCGGCCGTCGGCGAGCTGCCCGGCGTGCGGCTGGTCAGCCTCACCACCGTCGCCGAGTCCGCCCCCGACGGGCACTCCGCGACCGTCGCCTGCGCCCGCGCCCTCGTCGCCGAGCAGGCCGCCGTCTTCGAGCGCGACCTGCGCACCCGCCAGTGGAACCCGCCCGTCGTCGCCGAGCGGCGCCGGGTGCTCGAGGACCTCGCCGGCGCGGCCGGCGGGCTCCCCGAGCGCGAGGCGCGCGCGCTGCGCCGCTCCGTGCGGTCCGCGCTGCACGGGCC
>JAEWGQ010000371.1 GCA_023388235.1 Actinomycetes bacterium
CCGGCGGGCCCGCGCCGTCCGGGCCCAGCACGCCGAGCGCGCCGACCACCGTCGTCGCCGCGCCGGTCGCCGGCCGGGTCGTCCCGCTCGCCGAGGTCGCGGACCCGGTGTTCTCGTCGCTCGCCCTCGGCGAGGGCGTGGGCGTCGTGCCGAGCGCCGGCGAGGTCGTGGCGCCCGTCGCGGGCGAGCTCGTCACGGTGGCGGACACGGGGCACGCGTTCGGCCTGAAGACGGCCGACGGCGTCGAGGTGCTGGTGCACGTCGGCATCGACACGGTGCGCATGGGCGGGACGGGCTTCGCGGTCGCCGTGGCCAAGGGGCAGCACGTCGCCGTGGGCGACCGCCTCGCCACGGTCGACCTGGACGCCGTGCGCGCGGCGGGCTTCGACACCACCACGGTCGTCACCGTGCTCAACTCCCGGGCGCTCACCCGGGTGGAGCCGCGCCCGGCGGGTACGGTCGACCTCGGGGACGCCGTCGTCGACGTCGAGCCCTGACGGTCTCCGCGCAGCCGCCCGCGGGCGGCGCGGCGAGGACGTGCCCCCCGGGGCGCCGGCTCGCCGCGTCGTCCGCGCGACCGCATCCGCCCGGCCCGAGGAGGAGGGACGCCGTGGACGTCCTGCGCGTGTTCAACAACAACCTGGTGCTGGCCCGCGA
Organism: Actinomycetes bacterium; assembly: GCA_023388235.1. Taxonomy (GTDB): domain Bacteria; phylum Actinomycetota; class Actinomycetes; order Actinomycetales; family Cellulomonadaceae; genus Cellulomonas. The sequence goes on from JAEWGQ010000371.1 coordinate 658, forward strand.
CGAGTCGGGGGTCGAGGTGATCCTCACGGGCCGCGGCCTGGGGTTCCAGGCGAAGCCGGGCGACCCGGTGGCCCGGGACCGGGTGGTCCGCGTGTTCCGGCCGGACGACGGCCGCGACCCCGACCACCTGGCGGGGCTGCTCGCGGGCATCCCGCCCGAGCACGTGCAGCTCGTCGGCGACGCGCTGGTCGAGGTGGGCCTGGCCCGGCTCGCGGTGAAGCCCGCGCTCGTCGTCGCGATGGCCGACCACGTGGGGTTCGCCCTGCGGCGCGTCGCGGAGGGGCAGACGCTCGAGTACCCGCTGCTCGGGGAGGTCACGAACCTCTACGCCGAGGAGTACGCGCAGGCGACGGCGCTGCTCGCCGCGGTGAACGCGCGCGTGCCCACGCCGCTGCCGCCGCAGGAGGCGGTCGCGCTCGCCCTGCACCTGGTGAACGCCGGGTTCGCGACCGGCGACCTGTCGGCCAGCTACACCATGACGGGGCTGATCCAGCAGTTCCTCGACGTGGTCGCCGGGGCGCACGGCGTGGTGCTCGCGCCGGGCAGCGTCAGCGTCGGGCGGTTCATCACGCACCTGCGCTACCTGTTCGTGCGGATCAGCCAGCGCCGGCAGCTCGACGACCAGCGGCACTCCGCGGTCGGGGAGGCCGTCCGGCGCACCTACCCGGAGGCGTGGGAGACGGCGGACCGGCTGGCCCGCCTGGTGGAGCTGCGGCTGCAGGCACCGCTCACGCCGGACGAGGTGTCGTACCTCGCCATGCACGTCGCCCGGATCGTCCAGGAGGCCGCGGGCGACCCCGGCACCGCCGCGGAGCCGGACGCGGCCGGCGCCTAGGCCTCGCGCGCGCCGGCGAGGTCCACGTCGTCCGGCAGCTCGGGGTGCGGGTCGTGCGGCGCCTGCCCGGCGCGTCCGGCGACCAGGGGCCGGGTCACCGCCACCACGGCGTACAGGGCGATCGCGAGCAGCACGATGGTGGCGCCGGGCGGGATGTCCTCCCAGTAGGTGATCGAGAGCCCCACGACGCTCACGCCGACGCCGATGCCGCTGGCGACGGCCATCGTCCGGGCGAACGACCCGGCCAGCAGCTGCGCGACGGCGACGGGGACGATCATCAGCGCGGAGACGAGCAGCAGCCCGACCACCCGCATGGCGATGGTGACGGTCAGCGCGGACATCGTGGCGACCACCATGTTCAGCGCCGTGACCGGCAGCCCGGAGCCGCGGGCGAACTCCTCGTCGTGGCTCACGGCGAACAGCACGTGCCGCAGCCCGGTGCCGACGGCGAGGACGCCGACGGCGAGCCCCACGGTCCACCACAGGTCGCCCGTGGAGACCGTCGAGATCGAGCCGAACAGGTAGGACATGAGGTTGGCGCTGGTCCCGCCGGCGAGCTTGATGAGCAGGACGCCGCCGGCGATGCCGCCGTAGAACATGAGCGCGAGCGCGAGGTCGCCGGAGGTCCGCCCGCGGGCGCGCACCCACTCGATGACCACGGAGCCGACGACGGCGGCGACGACCGCCCCGGGGATCGCGAGGGTGTCCTGCGGGGCGAGCCCGGCCCAGGTGCCGACGAGCCAGCCCAGCGCGACCCCGGTGAGGGCGACGTGGCCGATGCCGTCGCCCATGAGGGCGAGCCGGCGCTGCACCAGGAACGTGCCGACGACGGGGGCGGCGGCGCCGACGAGGACGGCCGCGAGCAGGGCGCGCTGCATCATCGGCGAGGACAGCATGGACCCGAGGGTCTCGATCCAGGTCACGGCAGGACCTCCATCGACAGCCCGGTGCTGCCCGTCTCGGGCGGCTGCGGGTCGGCGTGCGGGTGGGTGTGGTCGTGCTCGGGGCCGGCGTGCTCGCCGCGGGGGGACGGCGGCGGCCCGTCGTACACGACCCGCCCGTGCCGGAGCGCGACGGCCCGGTCGATCAGCCCGGCGAAGGCGCCGAGCTCGTGCAGGATGACCAGCACGGTCCCGCCGGCCTCGTGCAGCCGGCGCACGGTGGCGACGAACGTCTCCTGCGTCGGCAGGTCGATCCCGGAGGTCGGCTCGTCGAGGACGAGCAGGTCGGGCTCGCGCACCAGGGCGCGCGCGATCAGCACGCGCTGCTGCTGGCCGCCGGACATCTGCAGCACGGACCGGCGCGCGTGCGCGGCCATGCCGACCTCCTCCAGGGCGGCGAGCGCGCGGCGGCGGGCGTCGCGCGGCGGGCGCAGCCGGCGGCCGTGCACCAGGCCGGACACGACGACCTCGAGCGCGGTCGCGGGCACGCCGCCGCCGGCGGGCAGCCGCTGCGGGACGTAGCCGATGCGCCCCCAGGGCACGTCGGCCCCCAGGGCGCCGCCGAGCAGGCGGACCTCGCCGGCGCTGCGCGGCACGATGCCGAGCAGCGCGCGGACGAGCGTGGACTTGCCCGAGCCGTTCGCGCCGAGCAGCGCGACCACCTCGCCGCGCGCGACGCGCAGGTCCACGCCGGACAGGATCTGGTGGCCGCCCAGCGTCACGTCGACGCCGGTCGCGAGCACCGCGGGTTCGCCGGTCATGCGCACGAGAGTGCCGTACGGAGCGTCTCGAGGTTGGCCCGGGCGACCGACGCGTAGTCCTGCGTGTCGTCCGTGAGCCCCTCGAGCGGGTCGAGCACGGCGGTGTCCACCCCGAGCTCGTCGGCCAGCGCCTCGGCGACCTTGGGGCTGGCGAGGGTCTCGAAGAACACCGTGCCGACGCCCTCGTCCTGGACGATCCGCCCGACCTCCGCGAGCCGCGCGGGGGAGGGCTCGCCCTCGGGGTCGATGCCGGCGATGCCGACCTGCTGGAGGTCGTAGCGCTCGGCGAGGTAGGAGAACGCCTCGTGCGTGGTGACGATCGTGCGGCTGGTGCAGGTGGCGAGCCCCGCGGCGTACTCGGCGTCGAGGTCGGCCATCTGCTGCGCGAACGCCCGGGCGTTGGCCTCGTAGTCCTGCGCGTGGTCGGGGTCGACGGCGGCGAGCTGCGCGGCGACGTCGTCGGCCACGGCGGGCAGCCGGCTCGGGTCGAGCCAGAAGTGCGGGTCCAGCGACCCGTGGTCGTGGTCGTCGCCCTCATCGCCCTCCTCGCCCTCCGCGTCGTGCTCGGCGGCGTGCAGCTCGGTGTCCTGCGCGGCGTCGACGACGTGCGCCGGCGGGTTCGCCTCCACGGCGCCGTCCACCGAGGGCTGGAAGTCGGACAGGTAGACCACGAGGTCGGCGCGGCCGACGGCGTCCACCTGCGCGGGGGAGAGCTCGAGGTCGTGCGGCTCGGCCCCGGGCGGGGTGAGGCTGCTGACGTCGACGAGGTCGCCGCCGACCTGCTCGGCGACGTACTGCAGCGGGTAGAAGGAGGCCAGCACGGACAGGCCGTCGCCGTCCCCGGTCCCGCCCCCGCCGGAGCAGGCGGACAGGGTGAGGGCGGCAGCGACCGCGGCGGCTGCGGCGGGCGCGGCGGTGGCGCGGTGGCGGCGACGGGGGGACATGAGAGTCATTCTCGTCATGTTGAGAACGAGTGTCAAAACACGGGCCGGTCGCCCCGGCCGCCGGCGCGCCCCGCCCGGTAGCCTGTCCACGATCCGACTCCGCGCGCGCCACCCAGGCGCGTGCCCACCCGCACCAGGAGCACTCACCGTGGCAGCACCCTCCCGTCTCGACTCCGTCGTCTCCCTCGCCAAGCGGCGCGGCTTCGTCTTCCAGAGCGGGGAGATCTACGGCGGGTCCCGCTCCGCGTGGGACTACGGGCCGCTCGGCGTCGAGCTCAAGGAGAACATCAAGAAGCAGTGGTGGCGGACCGTCGTGCAGGGCCGCGACGACGTCGTCGGCCTGGACTCCGCGGTCATCCTGCCCCGCCAGGTGTGGGTCGCCTCGGGCCACGTCGGCGTGTTCACCGACCCGCTGACCGAGTGCCTGAGCTGCCACAAGCGGTTCCGCGAGGACCAGATGATCGAGGAGTTCGAGGAGAAGAAGGGCCGCGCGCCCGAGGGCGGCCTCGCCGAGATCGCCTGCCCGAACTGCGGCACCCGCGGGCAGTGGACCGAGCCCCGCGACTTCAACATGATGCTCAAGACCTACCTCGGCCCCGTCGAGGACGAGTCCGGCCTGCACTACCTGCGGCCCGAGACCGCGCAGGGCATCTTCGTAAACTTCAAGAACGTCTACACCGCGGCCCGCATGAAGCCCCCGTTCGGCATCGGGCAGATCGGCAAGTCGTTCCGCAACGAGATCACGCCCGGCAACTTCATCTTCCGTACGCGTGAGTTCGAGCAGA
>JAEWGQ010000333.1 GCA_023388235.1 Actinomycetes bacterium
GGGGGGGGGGGGGGGGGGGGGGGGGGGGGGGGGGGGGGGGGGGGGGGGGGGGGGCCCGGGGGCGGGGGGGGCGGCGTCCGCGGCGGCGGCGTCGTCCTCGGCGGTGCGGCCGGTCCAGTGGTCGGCGGCCGCGACGGGCTGGGCGTGCACCTCGCCGGCGGCGCGGGCGGCCGCGACGCGCGCGGCGTGGCTCGGCGGGTCGGACGGGACGTGCGCGGGGCGGTCGGACTCCATCTCCTTGCGGAGCACCGGCACGACCTCGCCGCCCAGGATGTCGAGCTGCTCCAGCACCGTCTTGAGCGGCAGGCCCGCGTGGTCGATGAGGAACAGCTGGCGCTGGTAGTGCCCGACGTCGTGCCGCATGGCGGCGTACCGGTCGATGACCTGCTGCGGCGACCCGACGGTCAGCGGGGTCTGCGCGGCGAACTCCTCGAGCGAGGGGCCGTGGCCGTAGACGGGGGCGTTGTCGAAGTACGGCCGGAACTCCCGGACGGCGTCCTGCGAGCTCTTCCGCATGAACACCTGGCCGCCGAGCCCGACGACCGCCTGGTCCGCGCGGCCGTGGCCGTAGTGCTCGAACCGCTGCCGGTAGAACCGGACCATCTGCTGGGTGTGGCTCATCGGCCAGAAGATGTTGTTGTGGAAGAAGCCGTCGCCGTAGTAGGCGGCCTGCTCCGCGATCTCGGGGCTGCGGATGGACCCGTGCCAGACGAACGGCGGCACGCCGTCCAGCGGGCGCGGGGTGGACGTGAAGCCCTGCAGCGGGGTCCGGAACTTGCCCTCCCAGTCCACGACGTCCTCCTCCCAGAGGCGGCGCAGCAGGGCGTAGTTCTCGATCGCCAGCGGGATGCCCTGGCGGATGTCCTGGCCGAACCAGGGGTAGACCGGGCCGGTGTTGCCGCGGCCGAGCATGAGGTCCATGCGGCCGTCGGAGACGACCTGGAGCATCGCGTACTCCTCGGCCAGCCGGACCGGGTCGTTGGTGGTGATCAGCGTGGTGGCCGTCGACAGCACGATCCGCTGCGTGCGCGCGGCGAGGTAGCCGAGCAGCGTGGTCGGGGACGACGCGACGAACGGCGGGTTGTGGTGCTCGCCGGTCGCGAAGACGTCGAGCCCGACCTCCTCGGCGTGCTCGGCGATCGCGAGCATCGACTTGACGCGCTCGGTGTCGTGGGGCGTCCGGCCCGTCGTGGGGTCAGGGGTGATGTCGCTGACCGTGAAGACTCCGAACTGCATGTCCTGCTCCTCAAAGTCGATGCGTTTGCATGTACATCGGCCTCCAACGGCAGGGGCGCCGGGGTTATTCCGCCGTCTGGGACCTCGGTCCCTGGCGACCCGCGCGGGACGACCGCCGGGTGACGAGGTGCAGCACCAGCCCGACCGCGAGCAGCACGCCGGCCAGCGCCCAGTGCCGCGCCTCCTGCCGGCTCAGCAGCACCAGGCACGTCAGCACCGCGAGCACCGGCAGCGGCGTCCACGCGCGGAAGTGCGGGTGCTCCACCCGGTCCCGGCGCAGCACCAGCACCGCCACGTTCGTGCTGAGGAACACGAACAGCAGCAGCAGCACGACGGTGGACGCGAGGTCGACGAGCTCGCCCGTCGCCGCCAGCACCATCGCCACCGCCGTCGTCACGACGATCGCCACCCACGGCGTCCGGCGCCCCGGCAGCACGCGCCCCAGCACGGGCGGCAGCAGCCCCTCCTGCGCCATGCCGTACGTGAGGCGGCTCGCCATGATCATCGTGAGCAGCGCGCCGTTCGCCACCGCGACCAGCGCGACGACCGAGAAGAGCTCCAGCGGGACCCCGCCCGCCACGCGCACCACCTCGAGCAGCGGGCCGCTCGAGGCCGCGAGGTCCTCGGGCGCCACCACGGCCGGGGCGACCAGGCCGACCAGCACGTAGACGAGCCCCGCCGCGAGCAGGGCGCCGAACAGCGCCCGCGGGTACACCCGGCGCACGTCGCGGACCTCCTCGGCGAGGTTCGCGGAGGTCTCGAACCCGACGAACGAGTAGAACGCGATGAGGGCCCCGCCCAGCACGGCGGCGCCCCAGGACGTCCCCGCCGGCAGCTCCAGCACCCGCCCCGGGTCGCCCTCGCCGCGGCCGAGCACCACGGCGCCCAGCACGACGACCAGCACCAGGCCGCTCAGCTCCACGACCGTCATCACGACGTTCGCCCGCAGCGACTCCCGGATGCCGCGCGCGTTCAGGGCCGCGACCAGCGCCAGGAACACCAGGGCGGTCGGGACGGGCGGGACGTCGAGGAACACCCCCAGGTAGTCCCCGGCGAACGCCAGCGACAGCCCGGCGGCCGACGTGACGCCCGCCGCGAGCATGCAGAAGCCCACGAGGAACGACACGAGCGGGCTGCCGAAGGCGCGCTGGGCGAACACCGCCGACCCGCCGGCCTGCGGGTACTTGGTCACCAGCTCCGCGTAGGACGCCGCGGTCAGCAGCGCCATGCCGAGCGCCACCACCAGCGGCAGCCAGATCGCGCCGCCGGCCTCGGCGCCGAGCTCGCCGACGAGGGCGTACACGCCCGCCCCGAGCACGTCGCCGAGCACGAACAGGAACAGCAGGGGTCCGGTGACGGCGCGGCGGAGCCCGGGGCCCTGCTGCTGCGTCTCGGTGTCGGTGGTCGCCACCGGCCGAGTATCGGCGGACGCCGCCCGTCGCGCGCGGCGAGCGGCCGGCGACCGGGCCGGCGCGCGGACCCGGTCCGCGGACCGGGCGGGCGCGGCGCGCACCCCGGGCGGGCGCGCCGGCGTGCGCAACCGGCCGGTTGATCGACCGCGCGGGACGTGGCACCCTCGGCGGCGACCACCGACCAGCAGGAGGACGCGTGCCCGCAGACGACCCGCTGTCGAAGGTGTTCGCGGCGCTCGCCGACCCGCTGCGGCGCGACCTCGTGGCGCGGCTGGCGTCGGGGGACGCGACGGTGCGCGAGCTCGCCGAGCCCTACCCCGTGACGACGCAGGCCGTGTCGAAGCACCTGCGCGTGCTCGAGGAGGCCGGGCTGGTGTCGCGCACCCGGGACGCCCAGCGCCGGCCCGTGCACCTGGAGGCCGACGTGTTCGACCTCATGACGCTGTGGATCGAGCGGCACCGCCGGGCCGCCGAGTTCCGGTACCGCCCGCTGGACGAGGTGCTGCTCGCCGAGCGGACGCCGGTCGAGGACGCGCCGCGGCTGCGCACCGAGCGCACCCCGCGGGTCCGGACCGAGGACGAGCGGGTGTTCCAGCCCTGGGACCTCGGCGCCCGCGTCCTGCCGCCGGACGGCGGTCGCTGACCCGTCAGCCCTGGTAGGCCCAGTGCCAGGGCTCGCGCGGGGTGTCCTCGACGAAGCCGTACCGCCCGGCGTTCTGCCGCATCCACGCCTGCGCCGAGGAGTCCAGGCCCAGGTCGACCGCCATGCCCCAGCCGTGGTCGCTGGTGCCGGGGACGGCCGCGAGGCCGCCCTGCGAGTACAGGCCCTTGCGCGCGGCGACGTCGACCTGCGCCTCGTACGAGCGGTACGAGTCGGTGATGCCGATCGTGACACCGTCCCGCGCCGCGTCGGTCCGCAGCCGCTCCAGCGCGCCGGCGGCCGGGGCCCACAGGCGGTGGCCGGTGTCGCCGACCGGCGCCAGGGCGCTCGCGGGGATGCGGCCGTTGCCGTAGGCGGCGAGCGCGGCGGGCACGCCGTCGGCGTTCCGCGCGCTCCCGGCGGTCGTGGCGGCCTGGGTGCTGCCGACAGCGTCCTCCAGCGCCCGGGCGAACGCGGTGCCGCTGGTCCCGCCGGTGCCGCCGGTGGCCGTCGCTGCCGACGTGGCGGCCGTCGCCGCCGCCGACGTCGGGGCGAACGACCCGAGGGTCGCCTGGATCGCGGCGATCCGCTGGCCGATCGCGGCGATGCCGTCGACGCTCATCTGCTGGTCCTTCCCCCGGTCCCGGGTTCCCATCGGCGGGCGGGCGCGGGACCTGAGCCGCCGGGGTGGACCGGCGGTGCCCCCGCCCGCCGGCACCGGCGCCGTGCCGCGTGATCCTGCGGAAGCTGCGACACGCGGGGCGCGGAACGACGCCGTGTCGGACGTCGTGCGTACCGTCGGTGGCATGAGCATCGGACGGCACGTGTGCATCTGGTTCGACGACGGCGACGGCGTCGAGCTGCTGTGCGTCTGCGGCGCCCGCGCGGTGACCGTGGTCGACGAGGAGTCGGGCGAGGCCCTGCTGGTGGCGCTCGCGGACGAGCCCGCCGCGCTGGCCGCGACGGCCTGACGCCCGGCTGTGGCCGGGGTGTAGGTTGCCGGCGTGACCGCGACCCGCACCTGGTGGCTGCCGAACCCGGCAGCCTAGGTCGCGCACGTCCACCGAGCTGCCCGCGGCGGCTCGGTCGGTTCCCCGGTGCCCGCGTGGGCGGCTCCCGTCCGGAGGAGCACCCATGACCACCACCCCCACGTCGCTCGAACGCGCGGCCGCGCACGCCCGGGAGCGGGCCACCGACGTCGAGCGCCGCCTCGCCGCCGACCCCGGCGCGTTCCGCGTCCTCACCGGCGAGCGGCCCACCGGCCCGCTGCACGTCGGCCACTACTTCGGCACCGTCGCGAACCGGGTGCGGCTGCAGCGCAGCGGGGTCGAGGTGCTGCTGGTCCTCGCCGACTACCAGGTGGTCGCGGACCGGGACGTCGCGGGGGACATCCGCGGCGCCGTGCGCGAGATCGTCCTGGACTACCTGGCGGCCGGGCTCGACCCGGAGGCGACCACGGTGTTCGCGCACAGCGCGGTGCCGGCGCTGCACCAGCTCATGCTGCCGTTCCTCAGCCTGGTCACGGTCGCGGAGCTCGACCGGAACCCGACGGTCAAGGCCGAGCTCGCGGCCTCCGGGGGACGGGCGCTGTCCGGGCTGCTGCTCACCTACCCGGTGCACCAGGCGGCGGACATCCTGTTCTGCCGCGCGAACCTGGTGCCGGTCGGGCGCGACCAGCTGCCGCACATCGAGCTGACCCGCACGATCGCCCGCCGGTTCAACCAGCGGTACACGCCCGCGGACCCGCTGTTCCCCGAGCCCGACGCGCTGCTGTCCGACGCCCCGGTCGTGCTCGGGACCGACGGCGCGAAGATGAGCAAGAGCGCGGGGAACGCGATCGCCCTGCGCGCCACGGCGGACGAGACCGCGCGGCTGGTCCGGTCGATGCGCACGGACTCCGAGCGGCGCGTCACGTACGACCCGGTCGCGCGCCCGGAGGTGGCGAACCTGCTGCTGCTCGCGGGGCTCTGCCTCGGGCGGGACCCGCGGGACGTCGCCGACGAGGTGGGCGACCGGGGCGCGGGGGCCCTGAAGGCGCTCGTCACCGACGCGCTCGTGGCGCACCTGGCGCCGCTGCGCGCCCGGCGCGCCGACCTGGCGCGCGACCCGGAGGTCGTCGACCGGGTGCTGCGCGACGGGGCCGAGCGGGCCGGGGCGCTGGCGGACGACACGCTGCTGCGGGTGCGGGAGGCCATGGGGATGGCGTGACGCGCGCACCGCGCCGGTGCCGGC
>JAEWGQ010000384.1 GCA_023388235.1 Actinomycetes bacterium
CTGGTCGAGCTGGTCCGCGAGTTCCGGCCGCACGTCATCACGACGTACGACCCCACCGGCGGCTACCCGCACCCCGACCACATCATGTGCCACCGGGTGTCGTTCGAGGCGTTCCACGCGGCCGGCGACCCCGAGCGGTACCGGGGCGCCGGCGAGCCGTGGACGCCGCTCAAGCTCTACTACAACCACGGCTTCTCGATGGCGCGGATCCGCGCCGCGCACGAGGCGCTGCTCGCGCGGGGGCTGGAGTCGCCGTTCGGGGAGTGGGTGGAGTCCCGCGCCGCGCGGGAGATCCCCGAGCGCGAGGTCACGACGCTGATCGACGTCGCCGACCACTTCGACGCCCGCGACGCGGCGCTGCGCGCGCACGCCACGCAGATCGACCCGGAGGGCTTCTTCTTCGCGATGCCCCGGGAGCTCGAGGTCGAGGTCTGGCCCACGGAGGAGTACGAGCTCGCCCAGTCGCGGGTGCCGACGACGCTGCCCGAGGACGACCTGTTCGCCGGCGTGCGGGAGGTGCTGTCGTGAGCGCGCTGCTCGCCGTCGCCCACGGGACGCTGCTGCAGGCCGCCGGGGCGCTGGCCGCCGCGACGGAGCCCGCGCCGTCGCCGTCGTCGATCGAGATCCCGCCGGAGGACCAGACGTCGCCCGGGCTGCTCGGCTTCCTCGTGACGTTCGCCGTCGCGGCGGCGGTCATCGCGCTCGGGTTCTCCCTGGTGCGGCACCTGCGGGTCGTGGACCGCAACGCGCGGCGGCTGGAGGCGGAGGATCCGGGGTCGGCCGGTGCGGTGCCTCCGACGGGTGCCGCCGGTGCGGTGCCTCCGACGGGTGCCGCCGGTTCGGAGTCTCCGACGGGTGCTGCCGGTTCGGTGCCTCCGGCGGGAGCCGTCGGTTCGGAGTCTCCGACGGGAACCGCGGGCGCCTCGGGCGGTCCCGCCGCCCCCGATGGTCCCGCCGTGCCCGGCGGTCCCGCCGCCCCGGACGACCCGCCGCCGGCCGCGCGCCCGTGACCAGCCCCCCGCCGCCGGAGCGGCCCGCGGTGCGCGTCACCGTGGGCCAGCTGCGGGTGACCGACGACCACGCGGCGAACCGCGAGGTGGTCCGCCGGGCGTTCGACACCGCGGCGCGCGCCCGCGCGGACCTGCTGGTGCTGCCCGAGTACGCGTCGGGCTTCGACCCGCGCGGGACGGGCCCGGAGCACGCCGAGCCCCTGGACGGCCCGTTCGTCACGCTGCTGCGGGAGCAGGCCGCGGGCCGCGGCGTGGCGGTCGTCGCGGGCACGACGCTGCCCGGCAGCCGGCCGGACCGCGCCGCGAACGCCGTCGTGGCGGTCGGCACGGACGGTGCGCTCGCGGGCGTGTACCGCAAGGTGCACCTGTACGACGCGTTCGGGCACCGGGAGTCGGACCGCCTCGAGCCCGGCCCGGCGGACGCCGCCCCGCTGACCCTGGACGTCGCGGGCGTGCGGCTCGGCGTGCTGACCTGCTACGACCTGCGGTTCCCCGAGTCGGCGCGCCGCGCGGTCGACGCCGGGGCCGACGTGCTTGTCGTGCCGGCCGCCTGGGCCGCCGGCCCGCTGAAGGAGCACCACTGGCGGACGCTGGCGACGGCGCGGGCCATCGAGAACACCGCGGTGGTCGTCGCCGTCGGCCAGGCGGGCCCCGGGGTCACCGGGCACTCGCTCGTCGTCGGGCCGGACGGCGTCGTCGGGCTGGAGCTGGGCGCCGAGCCGGAGCTGCGGACGGTCGACCTGGACCCGGCCGCGCTCGCGGGGGTGCGGCAGGCCAACCCGTCGCTCGCGCACCGGCGCTACCGGGTGGTCCCGGGCGCCTGACGCCGGTCAGGTGCGCGGCTTGCCCTCGGCGTCGAGGTCGGTGTCGGGCGACGGCCAGAAGGTGCGCAGCAGCTCCTCCGGGCTGAGCACCTCCTCGGCCTGCTCGACGGGCTGCGCCTCGCCGGCGAGGGCCTTGACCTCCTCGTGGATCCGCTCCATCGAGGCGTCCAGCGACGACGCGACGTCGGCCGCGAGCTTGAGGGAGTCGGTGAGGTGCCGCGGCACCTGCCGGCCGTACTTGTAGTAGATCTTGTGCTCGAGGCTCGCCCAGAAGTCCATCGCGATGGTGCGGATCTGGATCTCGACGACGACGTCCTCGACCCGGTCCGAGAGGTACACGGGGACCTGCACGATGAGGTGCAGCGACTTGTACCCGTTGCCCTTCGGGTGGGCGATGTAGTCGCGCTCCTCGAGCAGCGTGAGGTCGGACTGGCCCACCAGCATGTCCCGCACCCGGTAGATGTCCGACACGAACGAGCAGGTGACGCGCACCCCCGCGATGTCGAACATCTCCGCGCGCACCGCCTCGGGCGTCAGCGCGATGCCCTTGCGCCGGCACTTCGCGACGATCGACTCGAACGACTTCAGCCGCGACCCGACGTGCTCGACGGGGTTGTAGTTCTGCATGTGGCGGAACTCGTCGCGCAGGATCGAGATCTTGGTCATGACCTCGTCGATCCCGAACTTGTACGTCATCGCGAGCCGCCGCATGTCGCGCATCAGCGCGCGCACCTGGGCGGGGTCGGGGACGTCGTGGACGTGAGGCACCGCGGTCATGCCCACCACCGTAGGGCTCAGTCGAGGACGGCCAGCGCCACGGCCACGTAGTGGCAGGTGAAGCCGACGACCGTGAGCAGGTGGAAGATCTCGTGGAAGCCGAACCACCGGGGGCTGGGGTTGGGGCGCTTGAGCCCGTAGACGACGGCGCCGAGCGTGTACGCCAGGCCGCCGCCGGCGACGAGCCACACGACCGCAGGCCCGCCGTTGTCCGCGCGCCAGAACGTCGGCAGGAACCACACGGCGACCCAGCCGAGCGCGATGTACACCGGGACGTAGACCCACCGCGGGGCGCCGAGCCACAGCACGCGGGCGAGCATCCCCACGAGGGCCCCGGCCCAGACGATGACGAGCAGCAGCCGGGCGGTGCCGGCCGGCAGCAGGGCCACGGCCAGCGGGGTGTACGTGCCGGCGATGACCAGGAAGATGTTGGTGTGGTCGAGCCGGCGCAGGACGCCGGCCACCCGGGGCGACCAGGTGCCGCGGTGGTAGACGGCGCTGACGCCGAACAGCAGCATCGCGGCCCCGCCGAACACGGCGCAGGCGACGGTCAGCGCGGTCGTCGGCGCGAGGACGACCAGCACGATCGAGGCGACGGTGACCAGGGGGAACATCCCGGCGTGGATCCAGCCGCGCAGCCGCGGCTTCACGGCGGCGGCGACCTGCTCCGTGGTCTCGCTGACCTTCACGGCGGTGCTCCTTCCGGGGCGGGGGACGCGACGAAGCCTAACTTACGAATGCGTAGGTTACGGGTCCGTAGGTCGTGGTGGACGCAGCGCGCGGGCCTGCACGAATCCTCCCCGCGCCGTCCCCGCGACGCTCCGTGGCCCGCGGCGCGCGGGCGGTAGCGTGAGCACCGCCATCCGTCCCACCGAAGGAGTGCCGCGCGTGCGCCTGCCCCACCCGCTGTACGGGCTGTACGAGCGCCGGCTCGCGTCGTCGCTGCCCCGCGACCGGGTCCCGCGGCACGTGGGCGTCATCCTCGACGGCAACCGGCGCTGGGCGCGCCAGCTCGGCGAGTCCACCGCCACCGGGCACCGCCGCGGGGCCGACCGGATCTCCGACCTGCTGCAGTGGGGCGAGGAGGTCGGCGTCGAGGTCGTGACGCTGTGGATGCTGTCCACCGACAACCTCACGCGCGACGCCGACGAGCTCGAGGCGCTGCTCGGCATCATCGAGGACTCCGTGCGGGAGCTCGCCGCGACCCGGCGCTGGCGCCTGCAGGCCGTCGGGTCGCTGGACCTGCTGCCGGAGCGCACCGCCCGGACCCTGCGGGACGCCGAGTCGGCCACCGCGGACGTCGACGGGCTGCACGTCAACGTCGCCATCGGCTACGGCGGCCGCCGCGAGATCGCCGACGCCGTGCGGTCCTACCTCGCCGAGCGCGCCGCCGAGGGCGCCTCGCTGGAGGACATCGCCGCGACGTTCGACGTCGAGCACATCGCCGACCACCTGTACACCAAGGGCCAGCCCGACCCCGACCTGGTCATCCGCACCTCCGGGGAGCAGCGGCTCGGCGGCTTCATGCTCTGGCAGTCCGTGCACTCGGAGTACTACTTCTGCGAGGCGTACTGGCCGGACTTCCGCCGCGTGGACTTCCTGCGCGCGGTGCGCGACTACGCCGCCCGCGAGCGCCGCCACGGACGCTGAGGCGACCACCGGGTGAACATCCGGCGGCGGGCGCGGCGACGCGCGCGCCGCCTGCGTCGCGCTGTCGGTGCCCGGGCGTAGCGTCCGGGACGACGGACGGCACCCGCCGTCCTCGGGAGGCCAGCCCATGGAGCACCTGCTCCGGGAGGAGGGCCGGTCGTGGCCCTGCACCCGGGCCGGCCGCCCTCGTCCCGTCACCGAGCGCCGGACGCACCCCCGGGGGAGCGGCGCGAGGGGCCCGATGCGGCGCTGAACGGCGCCGGAGGGAGCCTGCCGTGGTCAGCAAGCTGGGAACCGCCACCGCCTCGACCGACCAGCCGGAGGGGCGCCGGACGCACGTCCTCGACACCTCCGTCCTGCTGTCCGACCCGAAGGCGTTCCTGCGGTTCGCCGAGCACGACGTGGTCCTGCCCGTCGTGGTGATCACCGAGCTGGAGGGCAAGCGGCACCACGCCGAGCTCGGGTACTTCGCGCGGGCCGCGCTGCGGCTGCTCGACGACCTGCGCGTGCAGCACGGCCGCCTGGACGCGCCGCTGCCGATCGGCGACCAGGGCGGCACGCTCCGGGTCGAGCTCAACCACACCGACCCCGCCGTCCTGCCCGCGGGCTTCCGGCTGGGCGACAACGACACCCGGATCCTGTCGGTCGCGGCGAACCTCGCGGCCGAGGGCTGCGACGTCACGGTCGTGTCCAAGGACCTGCCGATGCGCATCAAGGCGTCGGCCATCGGGCTGCGCGCCGAGGAGTACCGGCACGAGCTCGCGGTGGACTCCGGCTGGACCGGCATGGACACCCTCGACGTCACCGAGCAGCAGATGGCCGACCTGTGGGAGCACGAGTCGCTGCCGCTGGCGGACGTCGCGGACGCGCCGACCCTGCCCTGTCACACCGGCCTGGTGATCCACAGCCCGCGCGGCTCGGCGCTCGGGCGCGTCACCGCGGACAAGCACGTGCAGGTGGTGCGCGGCGACCAGGACGTGTTCGGCCTGCACGGCCGCAGCGCCGAGCAGCGGATCGCGATCGACCTGCTGCTGGACGAGCAGGTCGGCATCGTCTCCCTCGGAGGGCGCGCCGGCACCGGCAAGTCGGCGCTCGCGCTGTGCGCCGGGCTGGAGGCCGTGCTGGAGCGCCGCCAGCACCGCAAGGTCATGGTGTTCCGGCCGCTGTACGCGGTGGGCGGCCAGGAGCTCGGCTACCTGCCGGGCAGCGAGGCCGAGAAGATGAACCCCTGGGCGCAGGCCGTGTTCGACACCCTGGGCGCCGTGGTCAGCCGCGAGGTGGTCGAGGAGGTCATCGACCGCGACCTGCTGGAGGTGCTGCCGCTGACCCACATCCGCGGGCGCTCGCTGCACGACGCGTACGTCATCGTCGACGAGGCCCAGTCGCTCGAGCGGAACGTGCTGCTCACCGTGCTGTCCCGGATCGGGCAGAGCTCGCGGGTGGTGCTGACCCACGACGTCGCCCAGCGGGACAACCTGCGCGTCGGCCGGCACGACGGCATCGCCGCGGTGATCGAGGCGCTCAAGGGCCACCCGCTGTTCGCCCACGTCACGCTCACCCGGTCCGAGCGGTCGCCGGTCGCGGCGCTGGTCACGGAGATGCTCGAGGGCATCGAGCTCTGACGCGGGCGGTCCGCGTCCCGTCCGGGCGGTCCGCGTCCCTCAGGAGGGGCGCGGACCGTCCGATGGGAGGGGCGTCAGACCGGCACCGAGGGGGCTGGTGCCGGAGTCCGCACCGGCCCCGGAGACACCGATGCCCCTGCCCCGCCTGCGCACCAGCCTGCGCGCCCAGCTCGTCGCGACGGGAGCCGGCGCCGTCGCCGTGACCGCCGCCCTGCTCACCGCGGTCGGCGGCTGGCAGGTGTCCGGCCTGGCCCGGGACGCGGGCCACGACGTCGACGTGCTCACGCGCGACGCGATGACGCAGACCACGCAGCAGGCGATCACGCTCGTGAGCACGCAGGTCGCGACCGTGACGGACCGGATGGCGGCCGACCTGCGCGTCGCCGAGCAGACCCTCGCGCAGGCCGGCCCGGTCACGTTCGGCGGCACCGAGCACTGGACGGTCACCGACCAGGCGGCGGGCACGTCCCGCGAGGTCGACCTGCCGCGGCTGCTGGTGGGCGGCACGTGGCTCGGCCGGACCACCGACCCCGCGGCCGCCGTGCCGGTCGTCGACGACATCAGCACCCTGCTGGGCGCGTCGGTCACCGTGTTCCAGCGGGTCGACGACGGCGGCGACATGCTGCGGGTCGCCACCAGCGTGCGCGGGACCGACGGCACCCGCGCCATCGGCACCGCGATCGCCGCCACGGCGCCGGACGGGTCGCCGAACCCCGTGGTCGCCGCGCTGCTTGCCGGCCAGCCGTACTACGGCACCGCGCAGGTGGTCGGCCAGCCGTACGTCACGGCGTACGCCCCGCTCGTCGTGGACGGGTCGGTCGCGGGCGCGCTGTTCGTCGGGGTGCCGCAGGCCGACGTGGACGAGCCGCTGCGCGCGGCGCTCGCCCGGGTCGCGGTCGGCGAGCACGGGTACCTGACGGTCGCCGACGACGCCGGGGCGTGGGTCGTGCCGCCGCCGGGCACTGCGGCCGCCGACGGGTCGCGCCTGGTCGCCGCCGCCGCGGACCTCGCCGAGGGGGAGACCGCCACCGAGCGCGTCGACCTCGGGGACGGCGCCGCCGCCACCGTGCAGGTCGCCCGGTACGCGCCGTGGGGGTGGACCGTCGCCGCGTGGGGCCTGGACGCCGACCTCCGGGCCGTCTCCGACGAGCTCACGGCCGGGTCCGCGACGCTCGTGCGGACGCTGCTGGTGGTGGGCCTGGTCGTCGCCGTGCTCGCCGTCGCGCTCGTCGTGTGGATCTCCGGGCGCGTGGTGGGCCGGGTCGGGCGGCTGACCGAGGCCCTGCGCCGCGTGGCCGACCGGGACCTGTCCGTCGAGGTGCGCGGCGAGGGGCACGACGAGATCGGGGTCATGGGCACCGCGCTCGGCGAGGCCATCGACGCGATGCACGCCGCGCTCAGCCGGATGCGCGCGGGCGCGGAGTCCGTGCGCAGCACCGCCGGCCGGCTCGACGGGTCCTCCGGCACGCTCGAGGCGGCCGCGGGACGGACCGTGTCCCGGGCCGAGGGCGCCGCGGGCTCCGCGTCCGTCGTGAGCTCCGAGGTGCAGACCGTCACCGCCGCGATGACCGAGATGCGGGCGTCCATCGAGTCCGTCGCCCAGGACGTCACCGCCGCGTCCGGCCAGGCGGCGCAGGCCGTGGGCATCACCGACGCGGCAGCAGGCGCGGCGGACCGGCTCGCGGCGTCCACGTCGCAGATCGCGGCCGTCCTCGACACCGTCACGGCCATCGCCGGGCAGACCCACCTGCTCGCCCTGAACGCCACCATCGAGGCCGCCCGCGCCGGGTCCGCCGGCGCCGGATTCGCCGTGGTCGCCGGCGAGGTCAAGGACCTGGCCCAGCAGACGTCGAGCGCGATCGGCACCATCGCCCCCGTGCTCGAGGCCGTCACGCGCGACGCCGCCGACGTGCAGAGCGCCGTCGCCCGGATCTCGCAGGCCGTCAGCACCGTCGACGGGCTCCAGGGCGCGGTGTCCGCCGTCGTCGAGGAGCAGAGCGCGACCACGTCCGAGATCGAGCGCAACCTGCTCGTCGCGGCCGAGTCGACCGCCGACATCGC
>JAEWGQ010000004.1 GCA_023388235.1 Actinomycetes bacterium
CCTCGAGGCGGTCGTCGCCCACGGCCGGTCCGGGCGGCAGGCGCCCGCGCTCACCCTGCTGGCGCTCCTCGCGTGGTGGTCGGGCGACGGCGTGCGGGCGGCGGTGCTCACCGAGCGCGCGCTCGCCCACGACCCGGCCCACCGGCTCGCCGAGCTGCTCGACCGGGCGCTCGCCGTCGGCCTGCGGCCGGGCTGGGTGCGTCGTCGCTGCTGAGGGCGTCGCGCCGGTCGTGCGGGCGGGGGCGTTCGGGTACGGTCGGACCACGGTCCAGGGCCGCACCCGCGCGACGGCGCTCCGGCGCGCCCGTGGACGACGAGCACACGCGAGGAGCACCCATGAGCATCGTGGTCGGGTACCTGGCGACGGTCGAGGGGCGCGCCGCCCTGACCGCCGCGACGGGCGAGGCGGTCCGCCGGTCGGAGCCGCTCGTCGTGGTCGTCAGCGAGCGGGGGGACGAGAGCGAGGAGCACCGGGCCGAGCTCGCGACCGCGCTGGACGAGGTGCGCGCGTCGCTCGAGTCGCGGGGCATCCCGCACGACGTGCGGGTCATCGCCGGCGGCCGGGACGTCGCGGAGGCCCTCATCGGCACCGCGGAGGAGACCGGCGCGGCGCTCATCGTCATCGGCCTGCGCCGGCGCAGCCCCGTGGGCAAGCTGATCCTCGGCGCGAACGCGCAGCGCATCCTGCTCGACTCCCCGTGCCCCGTGCTCGCGGTGAAGCCCGACCCGAGCTGACGCCCCGCGGGCCGCAGCGGCACCACCCCGCAGCGGCACCGCCCCGGCGCGGGCCGCCGCCGCACCGTCGCTGGTGGCTGCTGCCGCCGCACCGCCCCGGGTGGCTGCTGCCGCCCGCGCGGCGGACGGCGGGCGGACACGCCCGGGTGCGCTCACGGCGGTCACGACGGCCCCGACCGGGAATCCTGCAGCGGTCTCGCACGTTGAGCAGATCTGACAGGGTCACCCGCCGCGCCGACCAGGGCCTCGCCTCCCGCCGGCGATGCTCCGCCGCGGGCACGGCCGGTACAATATCGAGGTACCCGATGCGCCGAACCGGGTCCCTTTGCTGCCGAAAGGTCATTCGTGACGCCCCAGACTTCCACCCCCACCCTTCCGCGTGAGTTCGAGCACCCCGCCCTGCAGGACCTCGTCCGCCGCGGGCGCACCAGCGGGAGCGTCGACGCCGCCGCCCTGCGCTCGGCGTGCGAGGCCGCGCAGGTGGAGGACGCCAAGCGCCTGAAGGCCGTCGTGCGCGGCCTGGCGAACGCCGGGATCACGGTGTCCGAGCCGACCGCGGCCGCGCCGCGCGTCGCCGCCGCGACCACCGCCAAGGCGCGCCCGTCCGCCAAGGCCGTCGTCTCGGACGGCGAGGACGAGGCCCCCGCGAAGCCCGCCGCGAAGAAGCGCGCCGCCGCCAAGCCCGCCGCCACCAAGAAGGCCGCCGCCGGCAAGGCCGCGACGGCCAAGCCGGTCAAGGGCGCCAAGGGCGACGACGAGGTCGACGAGGAGGACGTGGACCTCGAGGACGTCGAGATCGACGAGGCGGACCTCGCCGTCGCCGACGACGCCACCGAGGGCGACGAGGCGACCGACGACGCCGACACCGAGGACGCCGCCGCGAAGCCCGCGGCCGCCGCGAAGCCCGAGGACGAGACCGAGGACACCGGCTTCGTCGTGTCCGACCGCGACGAGGACGACGCCCCGGCGCAGCAGGTCGTCACCGCCGGCGCGACCGCCGACCCGGTGAAGGACTACCTCAAGCAGATCGGCAAGGTCGCGCTGCTGAACGCCGAGCAGGAGGTCGAGCTCGCCAAGCGCATCGAGGCCGGCCTGTTCGCGGAGGAGCGGCTCGCCGCCATCGGCGCGGACCTCGAGCCGAAGGCCCGGCGCGAGCTGCAGTGGATCGCGCAGGACGGCCGCCGCGCGAAGAACCACCTGCTCGAGGCGAACCTGCGCCTCGTCGTCTCGCTCGCCAAGCGCTACACGGGCCGCGGCATGCTGTTCCTGGACCTGATCCAGGAGGGCAACCTCGGTCTCATCCGCGCGGTCGAGAAGTTCGACTACACCAAGGGCTACAAGTTCTCGACCTACGCCACGTGGTGGATCCGGCAGGCCATCACCCGTGCGATGGCGGACCAGGCCCGCACCATCCGCATCCCGGTGCACATGGTCGAGGTCATCAACAAGCTCGCACGCGTGCAGCGGCAGATGCTCCAGGACCTGGGCCGCGAGCCCACGCCCGAGGAGCTCGCCAAGGAGCTCGACATGACGCCCGAGAAGGTCGTCGAGGTCCAGAAGTACGGCCGCGAGCCGATCTCGCTGCACACACCGCTCGGTGAGGACGGCGACAGCGAGTTCGGCGACCTCATCGAGGACTCCGAGGCCGTCGTCCCGGCCGACGCCGTGAGCTTCACGCTCCTGCAGGAGCAGCTGCACCAGGTGCTCGACACGCTCTCCGAGCGTGAGGCCGGCGTCGTGTCGATGCGGTTCGGCCTGACCGACGGCCAGCCCAAGACCCTCGACGAGATCGGCAAGGTCTACGGCGTGACGCGTGAGCGCATCCGCCAGATCGAGTCCAAGACCATGAGCAAGCTGCGACACCCGAGCCGGTCTCAGGTGCTGCGCGACTACCTGGACTAGAAGAACTCCTGACACCAACGGCGGATCGGACATCTCCGATCCGCCGTTGGTGCTGCAACCGTTGCGGTACAGGGTAATTCGGTCAGCCACCGCCTGGTGACCCGAAACCGCTGTCACTCAACATCGTTGCGTGATCCCTGATCATCCCCTGCCGAATCCGCTTGATCATCAACCGAACCGACCATGGTTCAGCCCGTGCACAGCGTTCGCGCGGCGGGTTCGTCCGCCTGCGCCCGCATGTCGCGTACAACCCGGTCCAGGCGCCGCCGCAGCGGCGACGGGGGCGGGCCCGTACCACGGGCTCGTCTCGCATCACCCCGCATCACCCGGCCCCGCCCGGTTCAGTCACCGGAAAGCGGTGCGAACGCACCGTCGGGACCCGGCAGATACTGCGTGAATGTCATCACAGCATCGACCGGCAGCGGGCCGTACAGATGCGGGAACACCATGGCTTC
>JAEWGQ010000024.1 GCA_023388235.1 Actinomycetes bacterium
CGGCCATGTCGGCCGCGGGCCGGAGGCGGCCGGTTCCACGTGAAACCTGAGCCAGCGGCGATGGGGACGGTGGTGGGGTCGGCCGGGCGGCGTCCGACGTTCCACGTGAAACCGAACCGGGGGAGCCCTGTGGATGGACGGGGTCTTGTTGTGGAAGACCAGCCTCCTCCCCGCGCGCCTCGCCGGGGGTACCCTGCCGGGCGTCGGTGGGCGTGGGCCACGCGTCGGCGCCAGACGGTCCCTGGTCGTTCATCGCTCTCCCTTTCGCCCACCCGAGCGGCGAGCGGTCGCACGTCGTCCGGCGTCGCGACGCCGGCCCTTCCGGGGGGCACTGGCGTCACGACGACCACTGTCCGCAGAGGTCGGCCAACCTACCTGCGCCGGATCGCGCCACACCACTCGCACCGCGGAGGTCGGCTCCGCCAGCACATCCTCGCCCAGCGGGACGACCTCCGGGCGCGCGAGCCCCATCCTGTGGATGACCGAGTCTGCCTCCTCGATCTCGCGATGGACGGACGAACCCTTCATCGCCACCAGGGCACCCTCGGGAGCCACCAGCGGCATGGACCAGGTGAGGAGGCGGCCGAGCGGGGCCACGGCACGCGAGGTCACCACGTCGAACCGTCGCTCGCCGTGCAGATCCTCGGCGCGACCCCGCACGACCTCAACGGTCGGCAGGGACAGCTCTGCGACGACCTCCTGCAGGAACGTCGTGCGGCGCAGGAGCGGTTCCACCAGGGTGACCTGGAGGTCTGGACGGGCGATGGCCAGCACCAGCCCGGGGAGGCCGGCACCCGATCCGATGTCGCACACGGTTCCGGCCCGGGGAAGGGCCTGGGCCAGCACCGCGCAGTTGAGGAGGTGTCGCTCCCACAGCCGGGGAGCCTCGCGCGGCCCGATCAGCCCCCGCACCACGCCGTCGTCGGCGAGCACCGCGGCATAGCGTTCGATCAGCGCCAGCCGATCTGCGGGAAAGAGCGTGCCCGCGACCTCAGGGGTCGTGGGCACCTCGTCCGGACGTCCGACGATGCCGCCGGTTCCACGTGAAACGTCGTCGCTCACGCGGGAAGGATCACCACGTAGCGACGGGGCTCTGCGCCCTCGGACTCCGAGGTCAACCCGGCCGCCGCGACCACGTCGTGCACGATCTTGCGCTCGAAGGCGGACATCGGCTCGAGCTCGACGCGCTCGCCCTTGGCCTTGACCTCGGCAACCGCGCGCTCCCCGACCTCGGTCAGGTCCGAGCGGCGCTGGGCACGGTAGCCGGACACGTCGAGCATCAGGCGCGACCGCTCTCCCGTCTCGCGGTAGACCGCAAGCCGGGTGAGCTCCTGCAGTGCCTCCAGCACCTCACCGTCCCGGCCGACGAGCTGCGACAGGTCGGCACCGACGATGGACACGGCCGCACGATCGGCCTCCACGTCCATGTCCAGGTCGCCGTCGAGGTCGGCGATGTCGAGCAGCTCCTCGAGGTAGTCGGCCGCGATCTCGCCCTCCTCCTCGAGGCGGGAGGCGGCGCCGGCCTCGCCGGTCGCGTCGGTGGGTGTGGTCATGTGTGCTCCTCCGTGGAACGTGGCCGCGCCGGGGCGCGAGGTCTCAGTCGTCGGTCTTGCCGCTGCGCGGGGTCGTCCCGGTCGTGCCGCCGGTACCCGCCGCGCCGCCGGAACCGCGCTTCTTCTTGCCGCCACCGGCCGCACCGGGCGTGCTGCCGGTCCCGGTGCCGTTCGCGCCCGGCTGGCCCTTGCCCGCGCCGCCGGCGGGGCGCTTGCCGCCGCCGGTGCTCCCGGGAGCGCTCGACCCGGAGGCCGCAGCGGCGCCGGTCGCGCCCGACGCGGACGACCCCGCCTGACCGGTGCTGCCCGCGGCACCGGCCGGCTTCGGCCCGCCCGCCTTCTTGGCGCGGTCCTTGCGCACGGGCTGCTGGCGCTGCCCGGTGACGGGCCGCTCCTCGATGGTCAGGGTGTCGCCACCCTCCTCGATCGTCACGCCGTGGGCGGCGGCCTTCTTGGCCTTGCGCGCCTTCATCGCCGCCTCGGCCTGCGAGCCCGGAGCCGGCATCCGCCGGATCGTGTAGAACTGCTGGCCCATCGACCACAGGTTGGTCGTCGTCCAGTAGATGAGGACACCGATCGGGAAGTTCACGCCGGAGAACGCGAAGATCAGCGGGAAGACGTACATGAGCATCTTCTGCTGCTGCGCCATCGGGCCCTCGAGGGCGGCCGGCGGCATGTTCTTCATCGTGAGCTGGCGCTGCGTGGTGAACGTCGTCACGGACATCGCGACGACGAGCAGGATCGTCACGATCCGCACGTTCATCGCGGAGGACCCGAACTGGTCGGCGTTCATGAACGTGGCCGACAGGGGGGCGCCGAGGATGCTCGCCTGCTCCGCCTGGGCGGCGACGTCCTGCGTCAGCGGCCCGAGGTTGGCGCGCGGGTAGTTCCCGGCGGCGAGCAGCGGCAGGGAGTTCAGCACCCGGAACAGGGCGAAGAAGATGGGCGACTGCGCCAGGATCGGCAGGCAGGACGAGAACGGGTTCGTGCCGTGCTTGCGGTACAGCTCCATCGTCTCGCGGCTCATGGCCTCGCGGGACGCGGGGTCGGTCTTCCCCTTGTACTTCGCCTGGATCTTCTTCATGTCCGGCGCGAGCATCTGCATGCCGCGGGACGCCTTGATCTGCTTGAAGAACAGCGGGATCAGCAGGATCCGCATCACGATCACGAGCCCGACGATCGACAGGGCCCAGGCGGCACCGCCGGCGGGGTCGAGCCCGATCCAGTCGAAGAACGAGTGGAACTGGACCATGATCCAGGCGACCACGACCATGATCGGGTACAGCAGGCCGTCGAACCAGCTCATCGGGGAACTCTCCAGGTGATCAGTGCGCGGAGGCGACCGCGCCGTGCGGGTGTCGACGGTGCGACCCCGCCGGTGGAACGTCGTCGACGCCGCCCGGGTTCCACGGGTTGCAGCGCAGGATCCGCCACACCGCCAGGCGCGTGCCCCGCAGGACGCCGTGCCGCTCGAGGGCGGTCACGGCGTACGAGGAGCACGACGGGTAGAACCGGCAGGTCGGCGGGGTGAGCGGGGACACGAAGCGCTGGTACCCGCGGATCAGGAGGACGAACAGCCGCCGCGGCAGCCGCACCACGGCCCGGGCGGACCGCCGCAGCCACGACGCGTCGCGGTTCACCGGGTGCTCCCGGCGGTCGCGCGCTCGTCGCGCCGGCGGGCGGCGGTGCGCAGCGCACCGTCCAGGTCGCGGCCGAGTGTGGCGTAGTCGACCTCGGCGGCCGGGGCGAGCGCCCGCACCACCACGTCGGCGTCCGCCGGCAGGCCCGTGAGCCGCTCGGCGGCCAGGGCGCGCAGCCGGCGCTTCACGCGGTTGCGGGTGACCGCGTTGCCGACGCCCTTGGACACGACGAAACCGACCGCCGGACCAGGTCCGGGGTCGGTTCGCGTCACGAGGTGCACCACGAGCGTGTTCCGCCCGGCCCGCGCACCTGAGCGCACGGTCCGCTCGAAGTCGGCGGACCGGCGCATCCGGTGTGCGGCGGGCAGCACCGCGACGGGTGGTGTCAGGCCGACAGCTCGGCGCGACCCTTGCGCCGGCGGGCGGCGAGGATCGCGCGGCCGGCACGGGTCCGCATGCGCAGACGGAAGCCGTGGGTCTTGGCGCGACGCCGGTTGTTCGGCTGGAAGGTCCGCTTGCTCACGATGGTCTCCAAGTACTTCGGTGCATCGGCCGGACGTCCGGCCAGGTCTGTGTGCCCGTGCTCGACTGCTCCGGTACCCACGTCGTCGACGCGGCCGACGTCGGGGCACGCCAGCAGGAGCCATCAGGAAGGCTGGTCAACGTTACGTCGGCGGCGCCCAGGGGTCAAACCGCGGGGATGCGGGCCTGCGCGACCCTCTCCCACGCACCGCGCAGGGCCACTAGCATCGACGCTCGATGCGTCCCGCAGCGTCCGGTCCCCAGCCCGTGGACAGGAGCTCCCGGCCCTGTGGACAAGTCGGCACCTGACGGGCCGCCGGACCGGCCGACCGGCCGGGAACTCCCGGCACCGCGCGTCACGCACAGGTGTGGACAAGTCTGTGGATGCACCACCGGTGCGTGCGACACTCGACCACGCGACTCACGACGGCAGCGAGGTACAGGTGTCAGGACAGGACGATCAGCTGGGCCAGGTCTGGTCGGCCGCGATGGCGCAGCTCGAGGTGAGCCCGGACATCACGCCGCGCCAGCTCGCCTTCGTCCGGCTCGCGAAGCCGCTGGGTCTGCTGGACGGGACGATGCTCCTCGCCGTCGGCAACGACCTCACGAAGGACTACCTCGAGACGCGGGTCCGGCAGGAGGTCTCGGACGCCCTGGCGGCGGCCCTCGGCCGGGAGGCCCGGTTCGCGATCACGGTGGACCCGTCGCTGGAGACGGGTGCCGCGGGCCTGACCGCCACGGCGCCGCCGGCCCGCGCGACCGACGACGACGTGCCGCCCGTGGTGGCGCCGGCCGCGTCCGGGCACCCGAGCACCGGGGAGAGCGCGCAGGTCGAGCCGGCGCGGGTGGAGCCCTTCCGCCGGGAGCCCGCCGGCCCGACGCCGAGCGTGGAGCCGGCCCGGCTGAACCCGAAGTACCTGTTCGAGACCTTCGTCATCGGGTCGTCCAACCGGTTCGCGCACGCCGCGGCGGTGGCGGTCGCCGAGGCGCCGGCGAAGGCGTACAACCCGCTGTTCATCTACGGCGACTCGGGGCTCGGCAAGACGCACCTGCTGCACGCGATCGGCCACTACGCCCGCAACCTGTACCCGTCGGTGCGGGTACGCTACGTGAACTCCGAGGAGTTCACCAACGACTTCATCAACTCCATCGGCGAGGGCAAGGCGGGCGCGTTCCAGCGCCGGTACCGCGAGGTCGACGTCCTGCTCATCGACGACATCCAGTTCCTGCAGGGCAAGGAACAGACGATGGAGGAGTTCTTCCACACGTTCAACACCCTGCACAACGCGAACAAGCAGGTCGTGATCACGTCCGACCTGCCGCCGAAGCAGCTGAACGGCTTCGAGGACCGGATGCGCTCCCGCTTCGAGTGGGGCCTGATCACGGACGTGCAGCCGCCGGACCTCGAGACGCGGATCGCGATCCTGCGCAAGAAGTCGGCGAACGACAAGCTGCAGGCGCCGGACGACGTGCTGGAGTACATCGCGTCGAAGATCTCGACGAACATCCGCGAGCTCGAGGGCGCGCTCATCCGGGTGACGGCGTTCGCGAACCTCAACCGGCAGCAGGTCGACCTGTCGCTGGCCGAGATCGTGCTGAAGGACCTCATCACCGACGACGACCAGGCGGACATCACCGCGACGGCCGTCATCGGGCAGACGGCGGCGTACTTCGGCCTGACCATCGAGGACCTGTGCGGTTCGTCCCGGTCGCGGGTGCTGGTCACGGCCCGGCAGATCGCGATGTACCTGTGCCGCGAGCTGACGGACCTGTCGCTGCCGAAGATCGGCCAGGCGTTCGGCGGGCGCGACCACACGACCGTCATGCACGCGAACCGCAAGATCCGTGAGCTCATGGCCGAGCGCCGCTCGATCTTCAACCAGGTGACCGAGCTGACGAACCGCATCAAGCAGGAGAGCCGCGGCTGAACCGCTGCGTCAGGACCCCCCGCCCGGCTCCGGGTGCGGGGGTCCTGCTGCGTCTGCGGCACCGCGCAGCTCTCAGCCTCAACCTCAGCACGAAAGAGCCGTGGGACGATTACTCACACCTGTGGACGAGTCTGTGGAAACCGGTGGACGACCCCCAGGATTCGTGTGGACGGATCCTGGGCTCCCTGGGGACGCAGAAGGACGCCCGATCGGTTGTCCACCTTCGCCCGCGTCGTCCCCAGGCGGTCCCCACATGTCGTGCACACCGCGCTCAGGCAGCCCACCAGCACAAATGCCGGTGGTCCCCAGGATCCACAGAAGCGACGATGACGACGACAGAGGTCTAGGAAGAAGATCCACAGCCCGTCAAGGCCCTGCCGGGCCGACCGGGCTCGTCCGGACCGATCCCCGGGGCTCCCGGGTCCGGATCCCCGCGCACCCGGCTCCCCGGCCTGGAGCAGGCCGGCTGTGGACGGGCTCCACGCACCCGGAACGTGCGCCAGGAGCCTCCCGGAGCACGGCCCCGCCGGCGTCCGCGGACGCGGCGTCCCGGCCCCGCTCCTCTCGTGCCGTCCTGGCGCACGCTGGAGCACCCGCGACGCCGTCCACAGGCCCTCCGGTTCGGTACCGGAGCCCTGGTCACTCGCGTAGTGTTCGGGGGACCCCTGCCCGTGTGCGGGGTCGACCAGCACCAGCAGCACCGAGCAGGGATCGTGCGATCCCCCGACCGAGAGGGTGGGGCATGAAGTTCCGCGTCGAACGCGACGTCCTCGCAGAAGCCGTCACGTGGATCGCCCGCAGCCTGCCCACCCGTCCCCCGGTCCCCGTCCTCGCCGGCGTCCGCATCGAGGCCGGCACCGACGGCGTCCTGCGCCTCGCCAGCTTCGACTACGAGGTGTCCGCCCGCTCGGAGATCGCCGCCGACGTGAGCGAGCCCGGCACGGTGCTGGTGTCCGGCCGCCTGCTGGCGGAGATCTCCCGCGCGCTGCCGGCCAAGCCGGTCGACGTCTCCCTCGACGGCACCAAGGTCACCGTCACGTGCGGCGCGAGCCGCTTCACGCTCCTGACCATGCCGGTCGACGAGTACCCCCAGCTCCCCGCGATGCCCGCGCTCACCGGCACCGTCGACGGCGACGAGCTGACGAAGGCCGTCGCGCAGGTCACCGTCGCCGCCAGCCGGGACGACACCCTCCCCCTGCTGACCGGCGTCCGCGTCGAGATCGAGGGCGAGAAGGTCACGCTGCTCGCGACGGACCGCTACCGCCTCGCCCTGCGCGAGCTCACCTGGAAGCCGGCGTTCCCGGACGTCTCCCAGGTCGCGCTGGTGCGCGCCCGCACCCTGTCGGACGCCGCGAAGTCGCTCGGCGCCTCGGGCTCGGTGAACGTGGGCCTCGCCACCGGCCAGGGCGTGGACCTCATCGGCTTCGAGGCCGGCGGCCGGCACACCACCTCGCTGCTGGTGGACGGCGACTACCCGGCCGTGCGCCGCCTGTTCCCGGACGAGTCCCCGATCCACGCGGTCGTCAACACGCAGCTGCTGGCCGACGCCGCGAAGCGCGTGTCCCTGGTGGCGGAGCGCAACACCCCGATCCGGCTCACGTTCTCCGACGGCCAGGTCGTGCTCGACGCCGGCCAGGGCGACGACGCGCAGGCGTCCGAGGCCCTCGAGGCCACGCTCGTCGGGGACGACATCGCCGTCGCGTTCAACCCGCAGTTCCTGCTGGACGGCCTCGGCGCGCTGACCACGTCGTTCGTCCGGCTGTCGTTCACGCACCCGAACAAGCCGGTCGAGTTCACCGGCCAGGAGTCGCTCGAGGGCGAGGACCTCAAGGAGTACCGCTACCTGCTCGTCCCCATCCGCTTCGCGTCCTGACGCGGTCCGCTCCCGGGCGGTGTGACGGGCGAGACGCACGCATCGGTCGTCAGTCCCCGGCCCCGGCAGGAGAATGACGGGCGAGGAAGACGCCCCGGGCCGTACGCGCCCGGCGGCGGTCGGGCGACGAGAGGTGGAGCGATGCGGATCGGCCTGGTGGGTCTGGGCAGGATGGGCGCGAACATGCGCGACCGGATGCGGGGCGCGGGGATCGACGTCACGGGCTACGACCGGAACCCGGAGGTCTCGGACGTCGCGTCGCTCGCGGACCTCGTCGCCGCGCTGCCGGCCGGCGAGCGCATCGTCTGGGTCATGGTCCCGGCCGGTGCGGTCACGCACGGCGTCATCGACGAGCTCGGCGGCCTGCTGACCGAGGGCGACCTCGTGATCGACGGCGGCAACTCGTACTTCGGGGACGACAAGGGCCACGCGGAGCAGCTCGGCGAGCGCGGCATCCACTTCCTCGACGTCGGCGTCTCCGGCGGCGTGTGGGGCCTGGCGAACGGCTACGGCCTCATGGTCGGCGGCGACGCGGCGCAGGTCGAGCGCGCGATGCCGCTGTTCGACGCCCTGCGGCCGGAGGGCCCCCGCGAGGAGGGCTTCGTGCACGCGGGCGCCGTCGGCGCCGGGCACTACGCCAAGATGGTGCACAACGGCATCGAGTACGGCCTGATGCAGGCGTACGCCGAGGGCTACGAGCTGCTCGCGGCGAAGGACATCGTCACCGACGTCGCCGGCACCATGAAGGCCTGGCAGCGCGGCACCGTCGTCCGCTCCTGGCTGCTCGAGCTGCTGGTCAAGGCGCTCGAGGAGGACCAGGACTTCGAGGCGATCGACGACTGGGTCGCCGACTCCGGCGAGGGCCGCTGGACCGTGGACGAGGCGATCGACGCCGCCGTCCCGCTGCCCGTCATCACGGCCGCGCTGTTCGCCCGCTTCCAGTCCCGGCAGGAGGAGTCGCCCGCGATGAAGGCGGTCGCCGCGCTGCGCCAGCAGTTCGGCGGGCACGCCGTCCGGGCCGCCGGCGCCCCGATCTCCGGCGACGCCCCCACGGGCGTGCGCTCGGAGGGCTGACGCCCCGTCGATGTACGTCTCGCACCTGTCCCTGACGGACTTCCGGTCGTACCACCAGGTCGACCTGACCTTCGAGCCGGGGATCACCGCGCTCGTCGGGCCCAACGGGCAGGGCAAGACGAACCTCGTGGAGGCCATCGGGTACGTCTCGACGTTCTCCAGCCACCGCGTGCCGACCGACGCCCCGCTCGTGCGGGCGGGCGCGCCGGCGGCCGTGGTGCGGTCGCGGGTGGTGCGCGCGCAGGGCGACGGCTCCGAGCGCGCGCTGGTGATCGACATCCAGCTCGGCTCGGGCCGGTCGAACCGCGTGAAGCTCAACGGCGCACCGTCCCGCGCCCGCGACGTGGTCGGCGCGCTGCGGTCGGTGCTGTTCGCGCCGGAGGACCTCGCCCTCGTCAAGGGCGACCCCGACGGCCGGCGCCGGTTCGTGGACGAGCTGGCCGTGCAGGTCACGCCGCGGCTCGCGGGCGTGTTCTCGGAGTACGACCGCGTGGTGCGCCAGCGCACCGCCCTGCTGAAGTCGGCCGCCGGGTTCCGCGGCTCCCGCGCGAACCTCGACCTGAGCACGCTGGACGTGTGGGACGCGAAGCTCGCGGAGCTCGGGGCCCAGGTCATCGTGGCGCGGCAGGCGGTCGTCACGGCGCTCGACCCGTACGTCGGCGAGGCGTACGAGCGGGTCAGCGACGGCCAGGGCGCGGCGCGCGTGGGGTACCGCTCGTCGCTCGCCGCGGTCCTGGCGGACGACGGCGACGCGGTCGGCGCCGCGCCGCACGCCGGCGTGGGCGTGGCGGAGGTCGAGCAGCAGGTGCTCGCCGCCCTGGCACGCGTGCGGCCCAAGGAGCTGGAGCGCGGGGTGTGCCTGGTCGGGCCGCACCGCGACGACCTCACCCTCACCCTCGGGGACCTCCCGGCGAAGGGGTATGCGAGCCACGGGGAGTCCTGGTCGTTCGCCCTCGCGCTGCGGCTGGCGTCGTACGACCTGCTCACGCACGGTCCCCGGCCGGGCACGGACGGCGACGCCGCCGGCCTCTGGGTCGCGGACTCCGGGCCGGACGGGGAGCCCGTGCTCATGCTCGACGACGTGTTCGCCGAGCTCGACGCGAAGCGCCGCACCCGCCTGGCGGAGATGGTGGCGGGGGCGCGGCAGGTGTTCGTGACGGCGGCGGTCCCGGGCGACGTCCCGGCGCAGCTCGCCGGCGCGCGGTACGACGTGCTGGCGTCGGAGGTCGCCCGTGCCGACGGATGAGTCCCCCGCCGCCGACGCGGCCGCCGCCGACGCCACCGGCCCCGGGACGACCCCGGAGCCCGCGTCGGCGCCCGGGCTCGACCCCGCCGTCCCGGTCGCCGAGCAGCTCGAGGTGACCCCGCCCGCCCAGATGGCCCGGATGTCCCTGGCCCGGTTCCGGTCCGTGGCCCGGTCGAAGGGCTACCGCCCCGGCCAGCAGGCGCGCGGCCGCTCGCCGCTGTCGCCCGCCGAGCGCGGCGGCCCGGGCGTGCACCCGCGCGACCCGCAGATGGTGTCGTCCACGATGGCCTCGCTGTTCCGGGACCGCGGCTGGGTGCAGGAGGTGTCGGTCGGCGGCGTCGTCGGCCGGTGGCGGGACGTGGTGGGCGACCAGATCGCCGACCACTGCACGCCCGAGACCTTCGCGGACGGCGTGCTGGTGGTGCGGACGGACTCGACGGCCTGGGCGCAGCAGCTGAAGATGCTGGCGCCGCAGCTGGTCCGGCGGATGGCGGAGGACGTCGGGGACGGCGTGGTGAAGGACGTCCGCGTGCTCGGTCCGGCCGGCCCGGGCTTCGGCAAGGGCAGGCGGGCCGTCCGCGGTCGCGGCCCCCGGGACACCTGGGGCTGAGGGCGCAGCAGGACGGGTCCACGGGCAGGGCGGTTCGCCGGGGGTTCCGGCGCGGGGCCGGGTACACTGTGAATCGACAGTCTGGCGCGTCTGCGCCGGTCCAGGAC
This sequence comes from Actinomycetes bacterium, assembly GCA_023388235.1. Classification (GTDB taxonomy): domain Bacteria; phylum Actinomycetota; class Actinomycetes; order Actinomycetales; family Cellulomonadaceae; genus Cellulomonas. The sequence continues at coordinate 10,554 of JAEWGQ010000024.1, forward strand.
GCACGATCTCCGTCGTCGTGGAGTGATCCGCTCTCCCGCCAGGAAGACGGGCGCCTCCGCCGCGTACGAGAACTGAGGAGCACCACCGCCCGTGGCTGACCAGAGCCCCTCCACCGGACCGAACTCCAGCGCACCCGGAGGGACGGTGAACGGGACTCCCGCCTACGACGCGTCCGCGATCACCGTGCTCGAGGGCCTCGAGGCCGTCCGCAAGCGTCCCGGCATGTACATCGGCTCGACCGGCGAGCGCGGCCTGCACCACCTCGTCTACGAGGTCGTCGACAACTCGGTGGACGAGGCCCTAGCCGGCTACTGCGACCACATCGAGGTCACGCTGCTGGCCGACGGCGGCGTCCGCGTCGTCGACAACGGCCGCGGCATCCCGGTGGCGGTGCACCCGACGGAGGGCCGGCCCACCGTCGAGGTCGTCATGACGATCCTGCACGCGGGCGGCAAGTTCGGCGGCGGCGGGTACGCGGTGTCGGGCGGCCTGCACGGCGTCGGCATCTCGGTCGTCAACGCCCTGTCCACCCGCGTCGAGACCGTCGTCAAGCGCGACGGCTACACCTGGGAGCAGGACTTCGCCGACGGCGGCAAGCCCGCGGGCGAGCTGCGCCGCGGCGAGGCCACCGACGAGACCGGCACGTCGCAGACGTTCTGGGCGGACCCCGGCATCTTCGAGACCGTCGACTACGACTTCGAGACGCTGCGGTCCCGGTTCCAGCAGATGGCGTTCCTCAACAAGGGGCTGCGGATCACGCTGACCGACGAGCGCCCGCAGCACGCCGACACCGACGACGAGGTCGCCGGCGACGACACCCCGGCGGCCGCGTCGACCGCGCGCTCGGTCGTCTACAAGTACGACGGCGGCCTGGTCGACTACGTCAAGCACCTCAACGCGGCCAAGAAGGTCGACCTCGTGCACCCCGAGGTCATCGACTTCGAGGCGGAGGACACCGAGCGCAAGATCTCCGTCGAGATCGCCCTGCAGTGGACCAGCGCGTACTCCGAGTCCGTGCACACGTACGCGAACACCATCTCGACCACCGAGGGCGGCACGCACGAGGAGGGCTTCCGGGCGGCCATGACCTCCCTGGTCAACCGGTACGCGCGCGACAAGGGCATCCTCAAGGACAAGGACGACAACCTCACCGGCGACGACATCCGCGAGGGCCTGACCGCGGTCATCTCGGTCAAGCTCGGCGAGCCGCAGTTCGAGGGCCAGACCAAGACGAAGCTCGGCAACACCGAGGCGAAGACGTTCGTCCAGCGCGTGGTGAACGAGCAGCTCGGCGACTGGCTGGACTCGCACCCGAACGAGGCGAAGGACGTCATCCGCAAGGCCATCCAGGCCAGCCAGGCGCGGATCGCGGCCCGCAAGGCCCGCGAGGCCACCCGGCGCAAGGGCCTGCTCGAGTCCAACTCGATGCCCGGCAAGCTCAAGGACTGCCAGTCCAACAACCCGGCCGAGTGCGAGATCTTCATCGTCGAGGGCGACTCCGCCGGCGGCTCCGCCGTGCGCGGCCGCAACCCGCAGACGCAGGCGATCCTCCCGCTGCGCGGCAAGATCCTCAACGTCGAGCGCGCCCGGCTCGACCGCGCGCTCGGCAACGCCGAGGTCCAGGCGCTGATCACGGCGTTCGGCACCGGCATCGGCGAGGACTTCGACCTGTCGAAGCTGCGGTACCACAAGATCGTGCTCATGGCCGACGCCGACGTCGACGGCCAGCACATCCGGACCCTGCTGCTCACGCTGCTCTACCGGTACATGCCCGAGCTGATCCTCAAGGGCCACGTGTACATGGCGCAGCCGCCGCTGTTCCGCATCAAGTGGTCGAACGCGCCGCACGACTACGTGTACTCGGACCGGGAGCGGGACGCCGTGCTCGCCGACGGCCAGGCGAACGGCAAGCGGATCCCGAAGGACAACGGCATCCAGCGCTACAAGGGTCTCGGCGAGATGGACTACTCGGAGCTGTGGGAGACCACGATGTCGCCCGAGCACCGCACGCTGCTGCAGGTGACGCTGGACGAGGCGGCCGCGGCCGACGAGATCTTCTCCGTGCTCATGGGCGAGGACGTCGAGTCCCGCCGCTCGTTCATCCAGCGCAACGCGCGCGACGTGCGGTTCCTGGACATCTGACCCGCCCCGACCCTCCGCACGACCCCGGCGCACGCCGCGCGCCGGGTCCGTCCCACCGAAGGACCCTGACCTGTGACTGAGCTGACCGGCGACAACATCGAGCACGGCCGCATCGACCAGGTGGACCTGCAGCTCGAGATGCAGCGGTCCTACCTGGACTACGCGATGGCCGTCATCGTGGGCCGCGCGCTCCCGGACGTCCGCGACGGCCTGAAGCCGGTGCACCGCCGCGTCCTGTACGCCATGTACGACGGCGGCTACCGGCCCGACCGGCAGTTCTCCAAGTGCTCGCGCGTCGTCGGCGACGTCATGGGCAAGTACCACCCGCACGGCGACACGGCGATCTACGACGCCCTGGTGCGCCTGGTGCAGGACTGGTCGCTGCGCTACCCGCTGGTCGCCGGCCAGGGCAACTTCGGCTCCCCCGGCGACGACCCGGCGGCCGCCCCGCGGTACACCGAGTGCAAGATGGCGCCGCTGGCCATGGAGATGGTCCGCGACATCGACGAGGACACCGTCGACTTCCAGGACAACTACGACGGCCGCACGCAGGAGCCGTCGATCCTCCCGTCGCGGTTCCCGAACCTGCTGGTGAACGGCTCGGCCGGCATCGCGGTCGGCATGGCGACCAACATCCCGCCGCACAACCTGCGCGAGGTCGCCGAGGGCGTGCGCTGGCACCTCGACAACCCCGAGGCGTCCAAGGAGGAGCTGCTCGCGGCGCTGCTGCTGCGCGTGAAGGGCCCCGACTTCCCGACGGGCGCGACGATCCTCGGCCACAAGGGCATCGAGGAGGCGTACCGGACCGGGCGCGGCTCCATCACCATGCGCGCGGTCGTCGAGGTCGAGGAGATCCAGGGCCGCATCTGCCTGGTCGTCACCGAGCTGCCGTACCAGGTCAACCCGGACACGCTCGCCAAGAAGATCGCCGACCTGGTCCGCGAGAACCGGGTGCAGGGCATCGCCGACATCCGCGACGAGACGTCCGGCCGCACCGGCCAGCGCCTGGTGATCGTGCTCAAGCGCGACGCCGTGGCGAAGGTCGTGCTGAACAACCTGTACAAGCACACGCAGCTGCAGGACACGTTCGGCGCGAACATGCTGGCCCTGGTCGACGGGGTGCCGCGCACGCTCAGCCTCGACGCGTTCATCCGGCACTGGACGGCCCACCAGCTCGACGTCATCGTCCGCCGGACGAACTTCCGGCTGCGCAAGGCCGAGGAGCAGATCCACGTCTACCGCGGGTACCTCAAGGCGCTCGACGCGCTGGACGAGGTCATCGCGCTGATCCGCCGCTCCCCCGACGCCGACGAGGCACGCACGGGCCTGATGGAGCTCCTCGACATCGACGAGGTCCAGGCGAACGCGATCCTCACGCTGCAGCTGCGCCGGCTCGCCGCGCTCGAGCGGCAGAAGATCCTCGACGACTACGCGAAGCTCGAGCAGGACATCCAGGGCTTCCGCGCGATCCTCGAGTCCCCGGAGCGCCAGCGCGGCATCGTCCGCGAGGAGATGGACGAGATCGTCGACAAGTACGGCGACGAGCGCCGCACGACGATCCTGCCGTTCGACGGCGAGGTGTCGGTCGAGGACCTCATCGCCGAGGAGGAGATGGTCGTCACCATCACCCGCGGCGGCTACGCGAAGCGCACCCGGTCGGACAACTACCGGGCCCAGCGCCGCGGCGGCAAGGGCGTGCGCGGCGCGCAGCTGCGCGAGGACGACATCGTCGACCACTTCTTCGTCACCACGACGCACCACTGGCTGCTGTTCTTCACGAACCTCGGCCGCGTGTACCGCGCGAAGGCGTACGAGCTGCCCGAGGGCGGCCGCGACGCCAAGGGTCAGCACGTCGCGAACCTGCTGGCCTTCCAGCCGGGCGAGAAGATCGCGCAGGTCCTGGACCTGCGCGACTACGAGCAGGCCGAGCACCTGGTGCTCGCGACGCGCCGCGGCCTGG
>JAEWGQ010000025.1 GCA_023388235.1 Actinomycetes bacterium
ACCGCCGGCGGCCCGGAGCGCGCGGCACGGTGCCGGGAGCTCGGCGCGCGCACCGTCGTGGACCACCGGGCCGAGGACGTCGCGGAGGCGGTGCGCGCCGCCACCGGCGGCCACGGGGCCGACGTGGTGCTGGACGTGCTCGGCGCGGGCGGGCTGGCGACCAACCTGGCGGCGCTCGCGACGGGCGGGCGGCTCGTGGTCATCGGCACCCAGCGCGGCACCCGCGGCGAGATCGACCTCGGCCTGCTCCTGGCCCGGCGCGCCAGCGTCATCGGCACGACGCTCCGGTCCCGCCCGCTCGACGAGAAGGCGCGGATCGTCGCCGGCGTGCGCGCCGGGGCGTGGCCGATGCTGACCGACGGCCGGCTGCGGCCCGTGGTGCACGCGCGGGTGCCGCTGGACCGGGCGGCCGACGCGCACCGGCTGCTGGACACCGGCGAGGTGTTCGGCAAGCTGCTGCTCGTGCCCTGAGCGGCACCCCGCGAGAGGATGGCGGACATGAACGAGTCGAGCAGCGCACCGCGGCCCCCGCGCATGGTCGTCCTCGGCGAGGGCGGCCCCGCACCCGAGCAGCCCGCCGACCCCGGCACCGAGGCCGACGGCGACCCGTCGTCGGTGGTCGGCCAGCCCGCGAAGGTCATGCGGATCGGGACGATGATCAAGCAGCTCCTGGAGGAGGTGCGCAGCGCCCCGCTCGACGAGGCGGCCCGGGCCCGGCTGGCCGAGGTGCACGAGCGCTCCCTGCACGAGCTGGAGGACGGCCTGTCCCCCGAGCTGATCGAGGAGCTGCACCGCATCACGCTGCCGTTCGCCGACGAGCAGACCCCGAGCGACGCGGAGCTCCGGATCGCCCAGGCGCAGCTCGTCGGGTGGCTCGAGGGGCTGTTCCACGGCATCCAGACCGCGCTGGTGGCGCAGCAGATGGCGGCGCAGGCCCAGCTCACGCAGATGCGCCGCGCGCTGCCGGGCGGCCACGCCGTGCCGCCCGGGGTGCCGGGGGCCGCGCGCGGGCCGGAGCAGCACCCGGGCGAGCCGGGCCCCGGCCAGTACCTCTAGCCCGCGGCCCCGGGCTCGCGGTCGGGCTCGGGCCCGGGCTCGGGCTCAGGCTGGCGGGCGGGCGCGCGCCGGGTGGCGGTGAGGACGATCGCGAGCGAGACGCACGCCAGGCCCGCGACCTCCCACCCGTGCGGCCACTGCCGCAGCGCGACCGCCCCGACGAGCGCGGCGGTGGCGGGCAGCATCGCGAGCAGCACCGCGAACGTCGCCGCGGTGACCCGGCGCAGCACGACCTGCTCGATCGCGTAGGGCACGACCGAGGACAGCACGGCGATGCCGACGACGGCCGCGGCGAGCCCGGCGTCGTGCAGCACGGGTTCCGCGTCCCGCGCCAGGAACGGCGCGAACACGACCGCCCCGGCGGCCATGCCGACGGCGAGCGAGGCGATGCCGTCCGGGCGGGCGTCCCCGGCCCCCTGCCGGCGGGAGCCCTGCGCGACCCGGCGCCCCAGCAGGATGTACCCGGCCCAGCACGCGGCGGCGACGCCGATCGCCACCAGGCCGCGCACGCTGTCGTCGCCGCCGGTGCCCAGCTCCACGCCCGCGAGCGCGACGACGCCGGCGGCCGCGACGACGATCCCGAGCCGCTCGCGCCAGGTCCGCCCCGTCACGGCGGCGACGGCGACCGGCCCGAGGAACTCGATCGCGACGGCGGTGCCCAGGGGCAGCACGTCGATCGCGACGTAGAACGACACGTTCATCGCGCCGAGCACCACCCCGAACCCGACGGCGGCGCCGAGGTCGGCCCGGGTCCACCGGGCGCGCCACGGCCGGCGCCACGCGAGCAGCACGACCGCGGCGACCGCGATCCGCAGCCACGCCACCGTCGGGGAGGGCAGCACGGCGAACAGCGCGACGGCCAGGGCCGCGCCCCCGTACTGCGCGAGGCCCGACACGAGGAACAGCGCGGGCGGGGGCACCCGGCCGAGCGGACCCCCGGGCACCGGTTCCCGCCCCACGTGCCACCCCGTCCGCTCGCCGTCCCCGCGACCACCGCCGCTGCCGCCGCACTCTACGGCGCGCCGGGCACGACGGAGGGCCCGGACCCGCGTCGCCGACGCCGGTCCGGACCCTCCCGTCCGCCCTCGCGGGCCCGGCGTCAGCCCTTCACGGAGCCCGCGAGCAGGCCGCGCACGAAGTACCGCTGCAGGGACATGAACACGATCAGCGGCACGATCATCGAGATGAACGCGCCGGCGGTGAGCACGTGCCAGTCGCCGCCGCGGCTGCCCGCCATCTCGGCGACCGCCACGGTCAGCGGCCGCGAGTCGCGGTTCGCGAACGTGAGGCCGACGAGCAGGTCGTTCCACACCCACAGGAACTGGAAGATGCCGAACGCCGCGATGGCCGGGACCAGCAGCGGCAGCAGCACCCGGAAGAAGATCTTCACGTGCCCCGCGCCGTCGACGCGGGCGGCCTCGACGAGGGACGCGGGGATGTCCTTCATGAAGTTGTGCAGCAGGAAGATCGCCAGCGGCAGGCCGAAGATCGAGTGCGACAGCCAGACCGTCCAGAACGAGCCCTCGATGCCGAAGTTCACGTAGTCGCGCAGCAGCGGGACCAGCGCGACCTGCAGCGGCACGATCTGCAGCGCGAACACGGCGACGAACAGGATCTCCCGGCCGCGGAAGTCGATCCACGCGAACGCGTAGGCCGCGAGCAGCGCGATCGTGATCGGGATGATGACGGCCGGGATGGTGATGACGAACGAGTTGACGAAGTACGTCGCGAGGTTCGCGCCCGAGCCGAACAGCGCCTGGTCGTAGTTGTCGAGCGTGAACTCGGACTCGCCGTTGAACAGCCCGGCGAAGACGGTCCACCAGCCGGAGCGGCGGATGTCGAGCTCGGGCCGGAACG
>JAEWGQ010000071.1 GCA_023388235.1 Actinomycetes bacterium
CTCGCGGCCGGTGCGGTCAGGCCGGGTCCTCGCCCGTCCGGGGCCGGGGGAGCGGCGGGCGCGGGGCGGGGCGCTCGGCCTCGTGCGCCCGGGCCTCGTGGCCGACCTCGGCGAGCGCGGTCGGCACGGTCGCCGTCCCCGTGAACACGAACAGCTTGTACCCCGCGTACCGGACGATCGTGCCGAGCGCGATGCCGACGACGTTCGCGACGTTGTCCGCCACCGGGCCCGCGAGCCCGAGCACCTGGTGCCAGAACGCGAGCGTCCCGACGGTGATCCCGATGCCCAGGACGTTGATCGCGGTGAACAGCCCGAGCTCCCGCCCGCGGCGCGAGGTGCGGCTGCTGGCGAACGTCCAGTGCCGGCTGCCGAGCCACGACACGAGCGTCGCGAGCAGCACCGCGACGACGCGCGCCGTCAGCGGCTTGCCGTGCAGCAGGTCGACGGGGCCGAAGCGCAGCAGGTTGTACGTGCCCATGTCCACGACGAACGCCACGGCCCCGACCGAGCTGAACCGCGCGAGCTCGAGGGCGCGGTCCCGGAGGGACGCGCGGGGACGCCCGGGGCGGCCCGCGGGTGCGGGGCCTCGCGGGGCCACGAGGCCGGGGGAGCCGGTGGAGGTCACCGGCCGAGGGTAGCCCGCGCGGCTGGGCGTCCGCTGTCCGGGCGGTCCCGGCGCCGGCCGGGCCGCCCGGTAGGCTCGGCGCTCGTGGCAGCACCCGTGGTGGCAGTGGTCGGTGGTGGGCAGCTCGCCCGCATGATGGCGCCCGCGGCGACCGCGCTGGGCGTGCACCTGCGCGTCCTCGTCGAGGACGCCGTGTCCTCGGCGGCGCAGGTCGTGGTGGACGCGCCCGTCGGCGCGGCGTCCGACCCGGTGGCGGTGGAGCGGCTCGTGGTGGGCGCCGACGCGCTGACGTTCGAGCACGAGCACGTGCCCGGCGGGCTGCTCACCGAGCTCGTGGACCGCGGGGTGGCGGTGCACCCCGGCCCGGACGCGCTGGTGCACGCCCAGGACAAGATCGTCATGCGCACCCGCCTGACCGCCCTCGGCGTGCCGTGCCCGCGCTGGGCGCGCGTCGCCGGGCCCGCGGACCTCGAGGCGTTCCTGGCGGCGGGCGACGGCACGGCCGTCGTCAAGACCGCCCGGGGCGGCTACGACGGCAAGGGCGTCCGGGTGGTCCGGTCCGCCGACGGGGCCGACGACTGGTTCGCCGCCGCCGCGGACGGCACGGGCGCGCCGCTGCTCGCGGAGGAGCGCGTGCCGTTCACCCGCGAGCTCGCCGCGCTCGTCGCGCGCACCCCGTCCGGCGAGGTCCGCACCTGGCCGGTCGTGGAGTCCGTGCAGCGCGACGGCGTGTGCGCCGAGGTGGTCGCGCCCGCGCCGGGGCTGGACCCGCGGACCGCCGCGGCGGCGGAGCGGATCGCCCGCGAGGTCGCCGAGGGCCTCGGCGTCACCGGCGTGCTCGCCGTCGAGCTGTTCGAGGTCGCCGACCCCGACGGCGGCGCGCCGCGGGTGCTCGTGAACGAGCTCGCCATGCGGCCGCACAACTCCGGCCACTGGACCATCGACGGCGCGGTGACCAGCCAGTTCGAGCAGCACCTGCGGGCGGTGCTCGACCTGCCGCTCGGCGCGACCGACGCGCGCGCCCCGTGGACCGTCATGGCCAACGTCCTCGGCTCGACCCGCGCGGTGCTCACCGACGGGCTCGCCGAGGTCGCCGCGCTCGACCCGGGCGCGAAGGTGCACCTGTACGGCAAGGGCGTCCGCCCCGGCCGCAAGCTCGGGCACGTGACCGTCGCCGGCGACGACCTCGCGGACGTGCGCCGCCGGGCCGTCGCGGCAGCCGCCGTGCTGCGCGGCGACGACCCCGCGTGACCCGCGACCTCCCGGAGGTGGAGATGGACCCGCTCGTCGGCATCGTCATGGGCTCCGACTCGGACTGGCCCGTCATGGAGGCCGCCGCCGAGGCGCTGGCCGAGTTCGACGTCCCCGTCGAGGTGGACGTCGTCTCCGCCCACCGGCAGCCCGACAAGATGGTGGCGTACGGCCGCAGCGCGGCGGACCGCGGCCTGCGGGTGGTCGTCGCGGGCGCGGGCGGCGCGGCGCACCTGCCCGGGATGCTGGCCGCGGTGACCCCGCTGCCGGTGATCGGCGTCCCGGTCCCGCTGGCCCGGCTCGACGGGCTGGACTCGCTGCTGTCCATCGTGCAGATGCCCGCCGGGGTGCCGGTGGCGACGGTCTCGATCGGCGGCGCGCGCAACGCGGGCCTGCTGGCCGCGCGCATCCTCGGGTCGGGGACGGACGACACCGCCCGCCGCGTCGCCGCCGCCATGCGCGCGTTCCAGGACGGGCTGCGGGAGCAGGCCGACGCGAAGGGCGAGCGCCTGCGCGCGCAGCACGGCGACGGGCGGCGCCCGGGCGTCGGCTTCGGCGCCTGACCCCCGGGCAGGTCCCCGGCCCCGGGGGTTCCTGAGGGTCGCGGGGGTCGGCCGGACGGGTCGTCGAGGTCTCGTCGAGGCGTCCCGGCGGCCCGGCGCTCGACGGGCGGAACCTCCACGCCCCGCTTAGCGTCGAACGGGTGACGACCACTGCGCCGACCCGGACGACCCCCGGCCCCGCGCCCGCCGCCACCCCGGACGGGCGCGCGGGAGCACGCCCCCCGCGCCTCGCCGCGCTGGACGGCCTGCGGTTCCTGGCCGCCCTCGGCGTGCTTGCGTACCACTTCACGACCCGGCAGACCGACGCCTGGGGCCGCGACCTCGCCGAGGTGGCGCCCGCGGTGTCCTCCTGGGCCGTGTACACCTCGCTGGGCCCCGAGCTGTTCTTCGTCATCAGCGGCTTCGTCATCCTCATGACCGCGTGGGGCCGGTCCGTGCCCGACGTCATCGGCTCGCGGGTCGGCCGGCTGTACCCGGGCTACTGGGTGGCGGTGCTGGCGACCGGCGGCCTGCTGCTGCTCGTGTGGCCGGGCAAGGAGATCACCGGCGACCAGGTGCTGGTGAACCTCACGCTGCTGCAGAGCCTGTTCGACGTGGGTCACGTCGACGGCGTGTACTGGACGCTCTGGGTCGAGCTGCGGTTCTACCTGCTGATCGCCGTGTTCGCGGCGTTCGGGATCACGCGGCGCCGCGTGCTGTGGTTCGCGGCGCTGTGGCCCGCCGCCGCGATGCTCGCCCGCACGCTCGGCATGACCGACGCCGTGACGTGGCTCGTCGCCCCGTACGCCCCGCTGTTCGCCGCCGGGATGGCGCTGTACGTCATCCACCGCACCGGGCACGCGGTCGTCCCGTGGCTGCTGGTCGCGGGCAACGCCGCCCTGGCGACGGCCGCGCTCGTGCCCGCGCGGATGGCGTCGCTCGGCACGAACTCCGTGGTCGCCCCGCAGGCGGGGCTGCTGACGGCGTCGCTGCTCGCCTGCGTGGCGCTCGTCGCGCTCGTGACCCTCACGCCGGTCGGCCGGTGGCGCTGGGCCGGGCTGACGGCGGCGGGTGCGCTGACGTACCCGCTGTACCTGACGCACGAGTACTGGGGCCTGTGGGTCGTGCACCTGCTGGCGGGCCGCGCGCCCGTGGCGGTGGTGCTGGCCGCGGCGCTCGCGGTGTCGCTCGCCCTGGCGTGGGTCATCCACCGCTGGGTCGAGCGGCCGTTCGGGCCGCGGCTGCGCCGGGCGACCACCGCCGGGTGCGAGCGGCTGGCGCAGGCCGTCACCGGTGCCGTGCGCGCCGTCCGTGCCCGCTACGAGACCGGCACGGCGCCGGCGTCCCGCGCGGGCGGACGGACGTCCGCGAGGACGGTGCCCGGCACCCGTTAGGCTTCCCGCGTGGTGAGTCCGGCCGTGCCCCGCCGGCGTGCGCGCCGTCGGCGAGCCGTCCGGTGAGCTCCGCGTCCCCGGCCTCGGTCGTCCTCGGCACCGAGCGCCGCACGAACAACTTCGACGCGCTGCGCCTGCTCGCCGCGTTCGCCGTCGTCGTCGGGCACGCCGCCGTGCTGCGCGGCGCACCCGAGCACGCGCCGGCGGTGTTCGGCATCCACGTGCACGTGCTCGGCGTCGCGGTGTTCTTCGCGATCAGCGGCTGGCTCATCACGGGGAGCTGGGAGCGGTCGCGCTCCGTGCCGCAGTTCGTGGTCTCGCGGGCGCTGCGGATCCTGCCGCTGCTCTGGGTCGTCGTCGGGCTGTCGGTCGCCGTGCTCGGCCCGCTGCTCACGGACCTGCCGGCGGGGGAGTACCTGCGGTCCGGGCAGACCTGGGCCTACCTGCGCAACCTCGTCCTGCTGCCGGCCGACGGGCTGCCCGGCGTGTTCGCGGACGTCCCGTACCCCGGCGTGGTGAACGGGTCGGTGTGGACCCTGCGCGCCGAGGTGGTCTGCTACGCCGTCGTGCTCGCCGCCGGGCTGGTCGCCGTGGCGCTGCGGGGACGCTGGCAGACCGTGCTGCTCGCGGCGCTCGGCACCGGGTCGGTCGCGCTCGTGGAGCACGGCGAGGTGCGGCTGCTCGGGTCCAGCCTGACCGCGGCCGCCGGCACGTGGATCTACTTCTCGGTCGCCGCCCTCGTGCGCCTGCACCTGCCGCGGCGCGCGCTGCGGGCCGACGCCGCCGTGGTCGCCCTCGCGGCGTGGGGGCTGGCGTCGCTCGCCGGGGAGGCGTGGGCGGTCCGCGCGTCCTGGCTGGCGCTGCCGTACGTCGTGCTGGTCGTCGGCCTGCGCGGCTGGCCCGTCGCGCGGGACGCCGCGCGGTTCGGGGACCTGTCGTACGGCCTGTACCTGTTCGCGTTCCCGGTGCAGCAGGTCGTCCTCGAGCTCGCGCCCGCGCACCCCGCCTGGGTCGACGTCGCCGTCGTCACGACGGTGTGCCTCGCGCTCGCCTACGGCTCCTGGCACCTCGTGGAGCGGCCGGCGCTCGACCTGCGCACGCGGCTCCCGTGGTTCAGCCGGCCGCAGGAGCCCGCGGCCCGCGCCTGACCCGCGGGGCTCGCGAGGCCGGCGGGGGTCGCCGGACCCGCGGGGATCAGCTGACCCGCGGGGCTCGCGCCCGCGTCAGGACGGGGTGCCGCCCACGACGCCCGGCGGCAGCGTCCCGTCCCGCACCTGCTCGAAGAACGTCGGCGTGGCGTCCGGGTCGAGGCGCACGGTCGACCCGATGCCGTCGCCGGGCCGGTAGTCGAGGTCGATGATCGGCGGGGTGCCGGTGACGCCGCCGGGGCCGGTCGCCGACCGGAACGCCAGCGCGAGCCGCCCCAGGTCCACGACGTCGGTGCCCTGGTCCAGCGTCAGCGCGTCCGTGCCGGCCCGCACGAGGGAGACCTGCCGGCCCGGGTTCACCAGCGTCGCGGGGGAGGCCGCCGCCGACGTGATGCCCGAGATGACCTCCCGCTGCCGCTTCGCGCGGCCGATGTCGCCCTCCGGGTCCACGTACCGCATGCGCGCGAACATCAGGGCGGTGTTGCCGTCGGAGTCGTGGCAGCCGGGCGTCCACACCAGGCCGGTCATCGGGTCCGTGACGTCGAGGTCGGAGCACAGCTCGACGCCGCCGAGCGCGTCGACGACACCCTCGACGCCGCCGAAGCCGACCTCGACGAAGTGGTCGACGGTCAGGCCCGTGAGCTGCTCCACGGTGGCGACGAGCAGCGCCGGCCCGCCCCACGCGTACGCGGCGTTGATCTTGCTCGAGTCGTACCCGGGGATCGCGACGAACGTGTCGCGGGGGATGCTGATGAGCGCCGCCGGGCCCTTCTCGGGCACCTGCAGCAGCATGATCGTGTCGGCGCGCGCGCCCGCCGTGCCGTCCTCCTCGCCCGGTGCGCGCTCGTCCGAGCCCGCGAGCAGGTACGTCGTCCCGGGGGTGTCCGCGGCGCCCGACAGCGCGTCGACGTGGCGCAGCCGGCCGTTGGCCCAGACCGCCAGGCCGATCGGCCAGGCGAGCGCCAGGACGAGGACGAGCGCGACGACGGAGAGCACGACGCGGCG
>JAEWGQ010000084.1 GCA_023388235.1 Actinomycetes bacterium
GCGCAGGGCGGCGACGACGGCGGCCCGGTCGGCGCGCGACGCGACGGGCCCCGACCGCACCGCGCGGGCGGCGAGGCGGGCGGCGAGGTCCCAGTCCACGGCCGGCTGCACCGGACCACGGTAACCACGCCCGGCGCGGGTCACCCCTGGCAGCCGCACCCGGCGAGCCGGCCGACGAACCCGTCGAGCGCGAGCCGCGGCTGGTACTGCCCGACCGCCCCGGTCTGGTCCGCCATGAGCACGAACACCAGCAGCCGCCCGTCCGCGTCGAGCACGGTGCCCGCCAGCGACGTGACGTCCTGCAGGCTGCCGGTCTTCGCCCGGACCATGCCGGTGGCGGCGCCGGAGCCGAAGCGGTCCGCGAGGGTGCCGGTGAGGCCGCCCAGCGGCATGCCGGTCCCGACCTCCCGCAGCTCGGGGTGCGCCGGGTCGAGCACCAGCTGGAGCAGGCTGAGCAGCAGCCGCGGCGGCAGCGCGGACCCCTCCGCGAGGCCGGACGCGTCGGCGAGCGCCGCGCCCGTGGTGTCGACCCCGCGGGTCTGGGCGGTCCGGAGCACCGCCTGGGTGGCGCCCTCGAACGAGCCCGGCAGCCCGAGGTCGAGCGCGACCATGCGCGCGACCACCTCGGTGATGGTGTTGTCGGAGGTGTCGAGGAAGTACTGCGCGACCTCGGCCACCGGCGCGGACGACACGACGCCGAGCACGTCGCCCGTCGCCGGCGCGGTCACCCGGGTGGGGCTGCCGGTGACCGTGATGCCGGCCTCGGTCAGGCGCTGGGCGAACACGCGCGCGGCCTGGAGCGCCGGGTCCGGGTAGCGCGGCGGGTACTCGCCGGCGGACATCTTGGCGATGTCGACGGCCACCGGCGCGACGGGCGCGACGTAGCCGTTGCTCAGGTCGCTCGGGTCCCAGCCGGGCGCCGCCGCCGGCCCGCTGAACAGGGTGTCGTCCAGGGCGACCGTCGCCGTGTCCTTCCCCGCGAGCCGCAGCTGCACCGCCACCTGCGCCGCGAGGTCGGCCAGGCCGGCCCGGCCGTTCACCGCCTGGGCGTCGCCGGCGCCCGCGGCGAGCATCATGTCGCCCCCGCCGACGAGCACGACCTCGTCCCCGCTGCCGCGCCGCGCCGTGGTGTCGAACGTCCGGTCCGCGCCGAGCTCGGTCAGCGCCGCGACCCCGGTGACGAGCTTGGCGGTGGACGCGGGGATGCGCGCGGCGTCGGCGCCGTGCTCCGCCAGCACCTCGCCGGTGAGCGCGTCCGCGACGACGGCGCCCACGGACGGCCCGAGGCGGGGGTCCGCCACCAGCTCGGCCAGCATGGCCTGCACCTGCGCCGCGCCGGGCAGCGGGGCGGCGGGGTCCAGCTCCGGCAGCACGGTGGGCGCCACGGCCGGCGCCGCCGCGGCGGGTGCGGTGGGGAACGGGGCCGCGGGCGGGACCTCCGGGGCGAGCGTCACGACGCCGGGGACCACGTCGTAGGCGTCCGCGGTGGCGTACGCGCCGCCCGCGAGCAGCACCACGAGCAGCGCCGCCCCGACCGTCCTGCCCGCGCGTGCCACCCGCTCACCCGTCTCCCGTGCCGCTCCACCCGCGCCGGCCCACCGCCGCGTCGTCCGTGCGTCACACTAGGGGACGAAGCGCGGCGGTTCGCCACCCGGCACCGCCGCCGGATCAGCTGCCCGTCGCGGCCGGCCAGGGGGTCGGCCGCGACGGCGACGAAGGAGCGGGTGTGGAGTTCGACGTCACGATCGAGATCCCGAAGGGCCAGCGGAACAAGTACGAGGTGGACCATGCGACCGGGCGCATCCGGCTCGACCGCATGCTGTTCACCTCGACGCGGTACCCCGACGACTACGGCTTCATCGACGGCACGCTCGGCGAGGACGGGGACCCGCTGGACGCCCTGGTCCTGCTCGAGGAGCCCACGTTCCCGGGCTGCCTGATCCGCTGCCGGGCGCTCGGCATGTTCCGCATGCGCGACGAGGCCGGCGGCGACGACAAGGTGCTGTGCGTCCCCGCGAGCGACCAGCGCGCGTCCTGGCGCACGGAGATCGAGGACGTGTCGGAGTTCCACCGCCTCGAGATCCAGCACTTCTTCGAGGTGTACAAGGACCTCGAGCCGGGCAAGTCCGTCGAGGGCGCCCACTGGGTGGGCCGCGAAGAGGCCGAGGAGGAGATCCGCCGCTCCTACCAGCGGGCGATCGACCAGGACTACTACAAGGACAAGAAGCACTGAGTCACCCGCAGCGGTGGCGCTCGGCGCGGTCGGCGCGGTGACGCTCGCACCGCCGCCGGCCCCTGACGAGGACGCCCCGGCCCGCCCGGATCCATCAGTGGTCCGTCGCGGACCGGGGCGTCGTCGCACATGCGTCCCCCGCCCCCAGACCCCCGGGCCGCCGGCCGCCGGGCCTGGTCCTCGGCGCCTCGCCCCCGACGACGTCCACCTCCTGAGACGGTCCCGGACCCGCGCGCACCAAGCCCGGGCCGCGCCCTAGCCTCGTCGTCATGCAGAACCGGATGCGAGCGAGCAGGGACTGACCGCCCGCCACCCCCGCAGCGCAGCGCCCCACGCATCCGTCCGCCACAGACCTCGAACCATCGAAAGGCCGTCATGACCGACCAGTCCTCCTGGGGCTTCGCCACCCGCCAGATCCACTCCGCCCAGGTCCCCGACCCGACGACGGGCTCCCGCGCCCTGCCGCTGTACCAGACCACGAGCTTCGTGTTCGAGAACGCTGAGCAGGCCGCGAACCGGTTCGCGCTCGCCGAGCTGGGCCCGATCTACACGCGCATCA
>JAEWGQ010000282.1 GCA_023388235.1 Actinomycetes bacterium
GCGAGGGGACGCCCATCGCGAGCAGGGTGGCCTTGTTGGCGTTCGCCGAGGCGACCACGCTCGGGGCGTAGGTGCGGCCGAGGAACGTGTTGCTCACCAGCGCGGCGCCGCCGGTGGCGGCCGCGGCAGGCGCCGACGTCGCGCCCGGGACGGTCAGCGTCTGGCCGACGCGGATGAACGCCCGGGAGTCCAGGCCGTTGGCGGAGCTGATCGCCGCGATGGTGGTGCCGTAGCGCTGGGCGATGGCGGAGACGGTCTCGCCGGAGGCGACGGTGTGCGTGCCGGAGGCGGCGGTTGCGGCGGGCGCGGCAGCAGCGGCGGCCGGGGCTGCGGTGCTCGCGCCGGGGACGGTCAGCGTCTGGCCGACGCGGATGAACGCGCGGGAGTCCAGGCCGTTGGCGGCGACGACGGCGGACACGGTGGTGCCGTAGCGCTTGGCGATGGCGGACACGGTCTCGCCGGAGGCGACGGTGTGCGTGCCGGAGGCGGCTGCGGCGGGCGCGGCGGCCGGGGCGGCGGCGCCGGTCGGGATCGTCAGCTGCTGGCCCTCGCGGATGGAGGCGCGGGAGTCGAGGCCGTTGGCGCTGCGCACCGCGGCGACCGTGCTGCCGTGCCGCGCGGCGATGTGGCTGACGGTGTCACCGGCCCGCACCGTGTACTGCTCGTCCGCGTGCGCGACGCCGCCCGTCGCGGTGACGGCGACCGCCGCGATGGCGATGGCGCCGGTGCCGGTCGCGAGGCGGCGGCCGCGCCGTCCCGGCGTGCGGGAGGGGGCGCCGTCCTGGCGGTCGGCCTGGTCCGTGAGGGCGAGGGCGGGCTGCGTCATGGTGGGGACCCCTGTGCTGAGAGCGCGGCGTGCTGCTGTCTTGCGCGTGACGTGTGTGACTGGTGTGACTGGTGTGACCAGTGCGACGGTAGTCCACCCCGCCGGGGCTGGAAAGCCCGCGGGCGATTTGTCCGTGTGACCAGGGGGTCCCGGCCCGTCCCCGTCACACCGGAGGGGGAGTGCGCTGCGCCGGGCGGGGGAGTCGGCCCACCGCCCGTGCGCTCGGTACGCTGGCCCGCGTGACTGCGCAGCCCCAGCCCGATGACCTGGTCGACTCCTGGCTGACCGTGCCCGACGTGGCGGACGAGCTCGGCATCGACGCCGGCAAGGTCCGCCGCCTGCTGAAGGAGCGGCGCCTCGTCGGCGTCCGCCGGGGCGACCCGCCCGTGCTCAGCGTGCCCGCGGCGTTCCTCGTGCCCGTGGACGCGGCGAACCCGACCGCCGACCCGCACGCCGACGAGGACGACGACGCGCCCGTGGCGCGCGCGACGGTGCTGGCGTCCCTGCAGGGCACGCTCACCGTGCTCGGCGACGTCGGCTTCTCGGACGCCGAGGCGGTCGCGTGGCTGTTCACCCCGGACGAGTCGCTGCCGGGCCGCCCGGTCGACGCGCTGCGCGCCGGGCACAAGACCGAGGTGCGGCGGCGGGCCCAGGCCCAGCTCTGACGGACGGCCGCCGCGCTCCTGCCGGCGGCCGGTCGCGCCGTGCCGGTGGCTACGCGCGCCGGTCGACGGCCGCCCGGGCGAGGCGGACGAGCATCTCGCGGCCGTCCCCGGACAGCGGGGCCGCGGCCAGGGCGTCGAAGGCCCGGCCCGCGAGGCCGGTGATGAGCTCCTCGACGTCCGCCACCGCGCCGCTCGCGGCGATCCGGTCGGCGAGCGCCCGGCAGGCGGCGTCGTCCAGCCCCCGGTCGCCCAGCCCGGCGCGCAGCGCGTCCGCCAGCGCGGTGTCGCCGGCGGTCAGGGCGTGGCCCATCGCGCGCGCGACGAGCACCGTGCGCTTGCCCTCGCGCAGGTCGTCGCCCGCCGGCTTGCCGGTCGTCCCCG
Organism: Actinomycetes bacterium; assembly: GCA_023388235.1. Taxonomy (GTDB): domain Bacteria; phylum Actinomycetota; class Actinomycetes; order Actinomycetales; family Cellulomonadaceae; genus Cellulomonas. Next base: position 1,873 of record JAEWGQ010000282.1, read on the forward strand.
GGTCGCCGAACACGCCGAGCAGGTCGTCCCGGAGCTGGAACGCCTCGCCGAGCGGCAGCCCGTAGGTGCCGACGGCGTCGAGGGCCGCGTCGTCCGCACCGGCGAGCACCGCGCCGAGCAGCAGCGGGTGCTCCACGGAGTAGCGGGCGGTCTTCGCGACGATCACCTCCCGCGCGCGGGCCTCGTCGGCCGCCGGGTCCTCGCCCCACGGCAGCACCTGGGCCAGCAGGTCGAGGTACTGGCCGACGGTCACCTCGGTGCGCATCCGCTCGAACACCGCGTGCGCCCGGGTGCGGCGGGCGGGGTCGAGGTCCGCCACCGCGCGCACGAACTCGCGCTCGCTCGCCACGAGCGCCAGGTCCCCGAGCAGGATCGCCGCGGAGTCGCCGAACCGGCGCGCGTCGCCGGACCACTGCTGCTCGGCGTGCAGGGCGGCGAACTGCCGGTGCGCCGACGGGCGGCCGCGCCGGGTGTCGGAGTCGTCCATCACGTCGTCGTGGAACAGCGCGGCGGCCTGGAACAGCTCCAGCGCGGCGCCCACCCGGAGCACCGCGTCGGCGTCCGCGTCGTCCGGCGACCCGCCGTGCGCGCGCCACGACCAGTAGCAGAACGCCGCCCGCAGCCGCTTGCCGCCGCCGAGCATCCGGCCGAGCTCGTCGGCCAGCGGGGCCGCACCGGGTCCGCACGCGACGAGCTCGGGGGCGAGCGCCTCGACGTGGGCCGTCAGCAGGGCGTCGACCCGGGTCCGGAGATCCTCGACGTCGACCAGGGCGGGGGCGGGGCTCACGCCGCGAGCCTAGGGCCTGGGGAGCAGGACGGTCCCGCCGAGGGTCAGCGTCCGCAGGCCGTCACGGTCCAGGACGCCGAGCGTGAGCAGCTCGGTGCCGTCGCTCCCGCGGACGAACGTCGACGAGGCCGCCAGGCCGGACGCGCCCGGGTCGACGACCGTCTCGGTGAACCCGGCGGCGCCGAGCTGGTCCCGCACCGTCTGGACCAGGTCGCCCGTCGCCAGCGGGCTGCGCAGGTTGAGGCTGATGGTCGTCAGGCCGGTGGTCGCGTCGGTCACGGCGCTCGACACCAGGATCTCGCTGCCCTCCGGCGGGCTGACCAGGTCCGTGGGGAAGCCCGGGACGAGCCCGCCGACGGCGGATCCGGTGGCCGTGGGGGACGGCAGCAGGGACTCCGTCGGCGAGGGCGCGGCGAGGTCGGGGGCCACGGTGGCGGTGGTGGTGGCGACCGGCGGCTCGTCGCCGCCCGAGCACGCCGCCGTGGTCAGGACGGCGAGGGCGACCAGCGGGGCGACGACGGGGCGGACGAGCACGGCGACACAGTAGCGCCGCCCCGGCAGCGGTCACCGAGTCCTGCACAGCGCGCGGCGGGCGGGTGCGGTCCCCAGCCCGGCCGTCGTGCGCACCGGAGCGCGCGCGGGCTGCGGTGGGGTGGCGACATGACGACGCACCCCGTGACCACCGCACCGCCGGACCCCGCGCCCACCCCCTGCCCGCACCGCACGCCGGCCGCGCCCACGACCCGGGCCGTGCTGGCGCGGCTGCCGCACGAGCTCCGCTTCCGCCCGCGCGACTGCGTGCTCGCCGTCGCGGTCCGCGGCCGGGACGAGGGCGCGGGCCTCATCGCCCGGATCGGGATGCCCGACCTGCTGTGCCCGACCGGGCCGGAGCTGCTGGGCCGCCTGGCCGGGCACCTGCGGGCCGACGGGGCGCGCGAGGTCGTCGTCGTGGTGTGCTGCGACGAGCCCGACCCGCGCGACGCCGGGTGCGGTCTGCGCGCGGACCCCGCGGCGACGGCGGTGCGGGCCGCGGCCGTGG
>JAEWGQ010000315.1 GCA_023388235.1 Actinomycetes bacterium
ACCCCGGCCGGACCGGTCGCCGTACCCGACCTGCCCGGCGTGCCCGGCTCCGACCGCCCGGCCGCGCCGTCCCGGACGCCGGCGCGCGGCCCCGTACTGCTCACCGACCGCCCGCCGCTGGCCGTGCCGCCCGCGCTGACGCCCCTGCTGCCGGACGGTCTGCGGCGCGGCAGCACCACCGCGGTGCTGGGCTCGACCTCGCTGGTGCTCGCGATGGTCGCCGCCGCGTGCACCGCGCGCGAGGCGTGGGCGGCCGTCGTCGGGCAGCCCAGCCTCGGTCTGCTCGCCGCCGCGCAGACAGGTGTCGCCCTGGAGCGGCTCGCCGTCGTCCCGCGGCCCGGGGTGGACGCCCCGACGGTGGTCGCGGCGCTGCTGGACGGCATCGACGTCGTGGTCGTGGGGCCCGGGGCCACGCTCGCCGACGCCGACCGCCGGCGCCTCATGGCCCGCGCGCGCGACCGCGGGTCCGTGCTGCTGTCGACCGCCCCGTGGCCCGGCGCCGGCTGCGTGCTGACCGTCGAGGGCGGGCGGTGGTCCGGCGTCGGCGACGGCGACGGGCGGCTGCGTGCGCACGAGCTGCACGTCACGCGCACCGGGCGCGGCAGCGCCGGTCAGGCGCAGGACCTGCGCGTGACGCTGCCGCTCGAGGTCGGGACCGACCCGTACGGGCTGCCCGCCGCGCCGGCGGTACCCGACCGGACCGACCGGCCCGACCTGAGGCTCGTCGGATGAGCACGCGCACCACCGTCCTGTGGGTGCCGGACTGGCCGGTCGTCGCCGCGGTCCGCGCCGCCGACGTGCCGCCGCACCTGCCGGCCGCCGTGCAGTCCGGCGCCCGGCTGACGGCCGTGTCCGCGCTGGCCCGGGCGCAGGGCGTGCGCCGCGGGATGCGCCGCCGCCAGGCGCAGGGCGCGTGCCCGGAGGTGGTGCTGCTGCCGGCCGACGACGACCGGGACGCGCGGCTGTTCGAGCCGGTGGCCGCCGCGACCGAGACCCTGGTCGCCGGGATCGAGGTCGTCCGCCCCGGCCTGCTGCTGCTGCCGGCCGGAGGGGCGGCCCGGTTCCACGGCACGGAGGAGACGCTGGCCGAGCGGCTGGTGTCGGTCGTCGCCGAGCGCACCGGTCACGAGTGCCAGGTCGGCACCGCGGACGGGCTGCTCGCCGCGGTGCTCGCCGCCCGCACCGACGAGGTCGTGCCGCCGGGCGCCTCGCGCGCGTTCCTCGCGCCGCGGGACGTCGGTGACCTCGCACCCGCCGCCGTCCAGGACGACGCGGTGCGCGCCGTGGCCGACCTGGTCGACCTGCTGCGCCGGCTCGGGCTGCGCACGCTCGGCGACCTCGCCGCCCTCGACGGCGGGGACGTGCACGCCCGGTTCGGGGCGTGGGGCACCTGGGCGTGGACGCTCGTGCGGGGCGAGGACCTGCGCCCGCCTGCGCGGCGCCGGCCCGAGGCGGACCTCGAGGTCGGCACCGACCTGGACCCGCCCGCGCACCGCGTCGACGTCGCGACGTTCGCGGGCCGCCGCCTCGCGGAGGAGCTGCACGCCCTGCTCACCGCGCAGTCCCTGACCTGCGGGCGGCTGCGGATCACCGCGCGCACCGACGCCGGCGACGAGCTGTCCCGGACCTGGCGCACCGACCTCGGCGGGCTCGGCGGGCTGTCGGCCGCCCGGATCACGGACCGGATCCGCTGGCAGCTCGAGGGGTGGCTCACCGCGGCGTCCCTCGACGGCACCCGCGCCGGCGGCGACCCCGACGAGCAGGGCGAACCCGTGGGCCTGGTCGCGCTGGCCATCACCGCGGAGGACGTCGCCGCCGCCGGCGCGGAGCAGGGGCGGCTGTGGGGCGGCCCGTCGGGCGGGGACCTGCGCGCGCACCGGGCGCTCGACCGGGTGCAGGGCCTGCTCGGCGGCGACGGCGTGCTCACCGCCGCGCTGCAGGGCGGCCGGGACGTCCGCGACCAGGTGCACCTGCAGCCCTGGGGCGCGCAGGCGACGGCACCCCGGCCCGCCGACCGGCCGTGGCCCGGGCGGCTGCCCCAGCCCGCCCCGGCGACGGTGCCCGCGCGGCCGTCCCCGGTCGAGGTGCTCGATGTCGACGGCCGGCCCGTGCGGTTCGGCGCGCGGTTCACCCTCACCGGGGTGCCCGCCCGGGTCCGCACCGCCGCCACCGACCGGCGGCCCGCCACCGAGCACCGCGTCGCCGGGTGGGCCGGCCCCTGGCCGCTCGCCGAACGCTGGTGGTCCGCCGCCGACGCGCGGCTGTGCCTGCACGTGCAGGTGACCCTCGACGGCGGCCGCGCGCTGCTGCTGGCCTGCCGTCCCGACGGCTGGACCTGCGAGGCCGTCTATGACTGACGCCCCGCGCTACGCGGAGCTGCACGCGCACTCGGCGTTCAGCTTCCTGGACGGCGCCAGCCAGCCCGAGGAGCTCGCCGCCGAGGCGCACCGGCTCGGCCTGTCCGCGCTCGCCCTCACCGACCACGACGGCCTGTACGGGGTCGTGCGGTTCGCCGAGGCCGCCCGCCGCGTCGGGCTGCCCACCGCGTTCGGCGCCGAGCTGCACCTGCCCGTCCCCGGCGTCGGCGGCCCCGACGTCCTCGACCCGCCCACCGGCGTCCCCGACCCCCGGGCGGTGCACCTGCCGGTGCTGGCCCGCGGGCCCGACGGCTACCGCGCGCTGTCCCGCACCATCGCCGAGGCGCACCTCGCCACCGGCACCAAGGGCGCGGCTGCGTACCGCCTGGAGTCCCTCGCGGAGCAGGCCGCCGGGCAGTGGCTGGTGCTGACCGGCTGCCGCAAGGGCCCCGTGCGGCGGGCGCTCACCGGCGAGGGCCCCGGGGTGGCGCCCGGCGGCGTCGAGCGGGCACGTGCCGAGCTCGACCGGCTGACCGCGCTGTTCGGGCGGGACAACGTCGCGGTCGAGGTCACCCACGGCGGCGGCCCGTACGACTCGGAGGTCGCGGACGCCCTGGCGACGCTCGCCGACGGTGCGGGGCTGCCGCTGGTCGCCACCGGCAACGTGCACTACGCGACCCCGCAGGACGCCGACCTCGCCGCGGCGCTCGCCGCCGTTCGCGCCCGGTCCTCGATGGAGGACCTGGACGGCTGGTTGCCGGGCGCCCCGACGGCGCACCTCGCGTCCGCCGCCGAGATGCTGCACCGGCACCGGCGGCACCCGCAGGCCGTCGCGAACGCCGCCGCCCTCGGCGCGGAGTGCACCTTCGACCTGCACCTGGTCGCCCCGCGGCTCCCGCCGTACCCGGTGCCACCCGGGCACACGGAGGCGAGCTGGCTGCGCGAGCTCGTCCGGCGCGGCGCGCTCGCGTGCTACGGGCCCCCCGAGGCCGAGCGGGTGCCCGGCGCGTACGCGCAGCTCGAGCACGAGCTCCGGGTGATCGAGGACCTGGGCTTCCCCGGCTACTTCCTCGTGGTCTACGACCTGGTGGACTTCTGCCACCGCAACGGCATCCTCGCCCAGGGCCGCGGGTCCGCCGCGAACTCCGCCGTCTGCTACGCCCTGCGGATCACCGCGGTGGACGCCGTGCAGCACGGCCTGCTGTTCGAGCGGTTCCTCGCCCCCGAGCGCGACGGACCGCCGGACATCGACGTCGACATCGAGTCCGGCCGCCGCGAGGAGGTCATCCAGTACGTCTACGCCACGCACGGCCGCACGCACGCCGCGCAGGTCGCGAACGTCATCTCCTACCGCGCCCGCTCCGCCGTCCGGGACGCGGCCCGCGCCCTGGGCTACGACGTCGGGCAGCAGGACGCCTGGAGCAAGTCGATCGAACGCTGGGGGACCCTGCGCGGGCCGCAGCCGCGACACCCCTGGTGGTCGGGGGAGAGCCGCGCGCCCGTGGAGCCGGCTGCGTCGGGTCCGCCTGCCGCAGGTCGGGCCACCGCGGGTCGGGTCGCCGCAGCCGCCGCGCCGCCGCGCGACCCCGAGGGGGTCCTGTGGGGCTGGAACCACGAGCCCGGCGTCGGGGAGCCCACCGCCGACGGCCACGACGTCGTGCCCGCGCACCGCCCGCCGCCCGCCAGCGACCTGGACGAGATCCCCGCGCAGGTCATCGACCTCGCCGACCGGTTCCTGCGCCTGCCCCGGCACCTCGGCATCCACTCCGGCGGCATGGTCATGTGCGACCGCCCCGTCATCGAGGTGTGCCCGGTGGAGTGGGCGCGCATGGAGGGCCGCACCGTCCTGCAGTGGGACAAGGACGACTGCGCCGACGCCGGGCTGGTGAAGTTCGACCTGCTCGGGCTCGGCATGCTCACCGCCCTGCGGCTGGCGTTCGACGAGGTCGCCCGGCACGGCGGCCCGCGCCTCGACCTGCACGCCCTGCCGAACGAGGACCCGCTCGTCTACGACCTGCTGTGCGCGGCGGACACGGTCGGCGTCTTCCAGGTGGAGTCGCGCGCCCAGATGGGCACGCTGCCGCGCCTGCAGCCCCGGAGCTTCTACGGCATCGTCGTCGAGGTCGCGCTCATCCGCCCGGGGCCGATCCAGGGCGGTTCGGTGCACCCGTACATCGAGCGCTACCAGGGCCGGCAGCCGGTCACCTACGCGCACCCGAAGCTCGTGAAGTCCCTGGAACGCACCCTCGGCGTCCCGCTGTTCCAGGAGCAGCTGATGCAGATGGCCATCGACGTCGCCGACTTCACCCCCGCCGAGGCCGACCAGCTCCGCCGCGCCATGGGGTCCAAGCGCAGCGTCGAGAAGATGGAGGCGCTGCGCACCCGGCTCATGGCCGGCATGGAGCGCAACGGCCTGCCCGAGCCCGTGCGCGAGGAGGTCTACGAGAAGCTCAAGGCGTTCGCCGACTTCGGCTTCCCCGAGTCGCACGCGTACTCGTTCGCGTTCCTCGTGTACGCCAGCGCCTGGCTCAAGGTGCACCACCCGGCCGCGTTCTACGCCGGCCTGCTCGCCGCGCAGCCCATGGGGTTCTACTCGCCGCAGACGCTGGTCGCCGACGCGCGCCGCCACGGTCTGGGGGTGCTGCGGCCGGACGTCCAGCGCTCGGGGGTGCAGGCCGTCGTCGAGCGGGTGCGGCCCGAGCCGCCCGGCGGGGAGCCGCGGCTCGTGCCCACCCCGTCCGGCACCGCGGCGGTCCCCCGGGGCGCCGGCACGCCCGGGGCGGGCGACGGCGACCCCGCCCGTTCGCTCGCCGTCCGCGTCGGGCTCGCCTCCGTCCGGAACGTGGGGGAGAAGGTCGCCGAGCGGATCGTCGCCGAGCGCGAGGCCCACGGCCCGTTCGCCGACCTGCGCGACCTCGTGCGGCGCGTCGAGCTCAGCACCGCCCAGCTCGAGGCGCTCGCCACCGGTGGCGCCCTGGAACCGCTTGGCGTCACCCGGCGGGAGGCGCTGTGGGCCGCGGGCGCGCTCGCCCAGGAGGGGCCGGACACCCTGCCCGGCGTCTCGGTGGGCGTGCAGGCGCCCGCGCTGCCGGGCATGAGCACCGTCGAGCTCGCCGTCGCCGACGTCTGGGCCACCGGGGTGACCGTCGACTCCTATCCCACCCAGCACGTGCGGGAGGGTCTCGATGCCGGCGGGGTGCTGCGGGTCGAGCAGGTGTACCGGCACGAGGCCGGCCGCCGGATCGCCGTCGCCGGGGTCGTCACGCACCGACAGCGGCCCGGGACGGCCGGCGGCGTGACGTTCCTGTCCCTGGAGGACGAGACCGGTCTGCTGAACGTCGTGTGCAGCACCGGGCTGTGGCAGCGGTTCCGCAAGGTGGCCCGCACGTCCCGGGCGCTCGTCGTCCGCGGCCGGCTGGAGCGTGCGGACGGGGCCACCAACCTCGTCGCCGAGCACCTGACGCCCCTGTCGCTCACGGTCGCCACCACCTCCCGGGACTTCCAGTGACGCGGCACCCGCCTACGCTGGGCCGGTGCCGCTCCTCGGACCCCTGGTCGCCTACCTGCCCACGCCGCGCGGACCCGAGGGCGAGGTGCGCACCGACCCCCTGGAGGAGCTCGCCGACCGTGCCGTGCGCGCCGGCGTCTCGGGCGTCGCCGTCCTCGGCAGCACCGGCGGGTACCCGTACCTGACGGCGGGCGAGCGGCGCGCCGTCGTCGAGGCAGCGGTCGCCGCCGTGGACGGCCGGGTGCCGGTCGTCGCCGGCGTCGGGGCCTTCACCACCGACGAGGTCGTCGTGCACACGATCGTCGCCGAGCGCGCGGGCGTCTCCGCGGTGCTGCTCCCGACGCTCGCGTACCTCCCGCTCACCGACGCCGAGGTGCTCGGCCTCGTGCGGGACGTCGCCGACGCCGCGCGGGTGCCCGTCTGGCTCTACCACAACCCCGTGAGCACGAGCTTCCGCTACGACCTCGACACCCTCGCCCGCGCCGCGCAGGTCCCCGGGGTCGGCGGCGTCAAGGACCGGGGGAGCGACGCCGCCGAGCTCCGCGACCGGGTCCGCGCGCTCGCCGGCGCCGTGCCCGCGCACGTCGAGCTCGGGTGCAGCGGCGACGTGCTCGGCGTCGAGGGCCTGCTGGCCGGCGCGCGGACGTGGCACACCGGGCTCGGGAGCGTGCTGCCCGAGTGGTACGTCGCGGTCGCCCGCGCCGCCGCCGAGGGCCGCGCCGACGACGCCCGCGCGCTCATGGCTCGGCTCGCGCCCGTCGCCCAGCTCGTGCTGTCCCTCGGTGGCGCCCGGGCGGTGCACGCGGTGTCGGCCCTGCGCGGCGTGGACGTCGGCGACTTCCCGGCACCGCTGCTGCCCGTCGACCGCGACGGCGTGGC
>JAEWGQ010000002.1 GCA_023388235.1 Actinomycetes bacterium
CCACCCCGCCGCGCGCGCAGCGGCGCGGGCGCCCGGTGGCGCCGGACGACGACCCCGAGTTCCTGCGCCGGCTGGACCAGGAGCGCATCCGCCGCGAGCGGGAGCGCCGCGCCGGCGGGGACCGGCAGGGCGGGGACGAGCCGCGCCCGTCGGACGGCGACGTGCCCGACGGCGGCGCGCGAGGCTGACGCGCGCCGACCGGGCTGACCCGGGCCGACCCGGAGGCCGACCGGGTGCGGGACCGGGACGGAGCCCCGCGGGGCTCAGAGCCCGGAGTACGAGTGCTTGCCGCTGACGAAGAGGTTCACGACGGTGAAGTTCGCCAGCACCACGGCGTACCCGACGTAGACGAAGTACGCCGCCCGGCGCCCCGCCCAGCCGCGCGTCGTCCGGGCGTGCAGGTACGCCGCGTACACGACCCAGGCGACGAACGTGCCGACCTCCTTGGGGTCCCAGCCCCAGTACCGGCCCCAGGCCTGCTCCGCCCAGATCGCGCCGCCGATGAGCGTCAGGGTCCACAGCACGAAGCCGATGGCGTTCAACCGGAACGACAGGGCCTCGAGCTGGCGCGCCGACGGCACGGTGCGCAGCCACGACCACGACGGGCCCGTGATGCGCCAGCGGGCGAACGAGCGGCGGACGCGGTCCGCGTACCGCCAGGGCGTCACCAGGTGGGAGCGGCCGGTCTCGCGGCTGTCCTGCAGCACCTGGAGCACGGCCGTCGCGAAGGCCACGGTGAAGATGCCGGTCGCGATGATCGCGACGCCGACGTGGATGACCAGCCAGTAGTCCTGGAGGGCCGGCTGCACCTCGTCGGCCTGCACGTAGAACGCGTTGAGGCCGAGCACGAGCGCGAGCACGCCGATGCCCATGACGACGACGCCGAGGAACGGGATGACCCGCCGGCGCTGCACGACGGCGAGCACCCCGGCGGCGACCAGCGTCCCGACCAGGGTGAACTCGTACATGTTGGCGGTGGGCCACCGGCCGGCGGCCACGCCGCGCAGCACGATGCCCGCGAACAGCAGCGCGAGCCCGAGCGCGGTGGTCGACCTCGCGATGCCGGTGACCCGCGGGGACGCCGCGAGCGGGGCGTCGTCGGCCGGCTCGTGCGCGACGGGGGCGGGGTCGGCGTCGGAGTCGGCGGGGACGACCAGGGACGGACCGCCCGCACCGACCGCCTCGCGGGTCAGCGCTCGGGCCTGCCGCGCGGCGGCGACCTTCGCGGCGCGCTCGGCGCGGTGCTCGCGCGAGGCGGCGTCGGCCACCCGGGCGAGCGCGACCGAGTAGGCCACGAGCGCGATCGTGAACGCGGTCGCCGCCCCCCACACGAGCAGGGTGCTGATGTCGCCGAGCGGCATGTCCTCCACCTTCCGGGGTCAGGCGCGGGGCCCGGGGTCCGCCGGGCGGAGCCGGTCCACCGCCCGGTCGAGCTCCGCCTGCAGGCCCACGTCGTCGCCGCGCGCGAGGGCCGCGGCGGTGACCACTGTACGACCTGACCCGGGACCTTCGTCCCCCTCGGCGGCGTCGGCCGCGGTGAGCCGGAGCCAGACGCGGCGGCGGGGCACGAACAGCGACGCCGCGAGCCCCGCGAACGCCAGCAGCGCGAACGTCAGCACCCAGGCGAGCGACGGGTCGTGCCGCAGGTCCAGCGCGACGAACCGGGGCAGCGCGTCGAACGTCAGGGTGCCGAGGCCGTCCGGCAGGTCGACCGTCTCCCCCGGCCGGACGTACAGCGTGAGCGGCCGGCCGTCGTCGGTCACCGCCTGGGTGAGACCCGACTCGTCCAGCTGGTAGACGTTCTGCGGGATCCCGTCGTCCAGGCCCAGGTCGCCGGTCCACACGGCCAGCGCCAGCAGCGGGTCACCGGGCTGCGGGTCGACCGAGCGCCACAGCTCGTCGCCGAGCTGCTCCGCGGTCGGGAGCAGCACGCCCTGCAGGCCGATCTGCGGGCCCGTGGTCACGTCCGGCACCTTGATGACGCCCTGCGACGTGTACACGGTGTCCTGGGGCAGGAAGGGCACGGCGCCCGCGAACGCCACCGCGCCCGACGCGTCCCGGACCGTGACCTGCGGCGCGTACCCGTTGCCCTGCAGGTACACCTTGGCCCCGCCGGCGAGCAGCGGGTGGTTGACCTTGATCGTCTCCGCCGCCGGCTCCGCACCCGGCTCGGTGAGCGTCACGTGCGCCGTGAAGTCGCGGGACTGCAGCGTGTCCGGGTCGAACCGCGACTCGAACGAGTCCAGCCGCAGCGTGAACGGGTCCAGCGTCGCGGGGTCGAACGCGCTGCCCGCCTCGAACGTGTCGTAGTCGGTCTGCGTGTTGGCGAACGCCCGGCCCTCGACGACGATCGCCTGCCCGCGGTAGTGCAGCAGCTGCCCCGTCGCGACGGACACCAGCAGGCCGACCAGCGCCAGGTGGAACACGAGGTTCCCGGACTCGCGCAGGTAGCCGCGCTCGGCCGCCACGCTCCACGTGCCCCCGCCCTCGTCGCGGACGTCCACGCGGAACCGGCGCCACCAGCCCGGGCCGCGCAGCGCCGCCGCCGCCCGCTGCGCCACCTGCTCCGGCGCACCGTCGACGGTGAGCGCCGCCTGCGCCGGGAACCGGTCGAACCGGCGCGGCGCCCGCGGCGGCCGCCCCCGCACCGCCCGCAGGTGGGTGCGGCTGCGCGGCAGGATGCACCCCACCAGCGAGACGAACAGCAGCAGGTAGATCGCCGAGAACCACACCGACGCGTACACGTCGAAGAACCCGAGCCGGTCCAGCAGCGGACCCGTGTCCGGGTGGTCCGTGAGGTAGGTCGCCACCGCCGACGGGTCCTGCGGGCGCTGCGGGAACACCGTCCCCGGCACCGCCGCCACCGCGAGCAGCATCAGCAGCAGCAGCGCCACGCGCATCGAGGTCAGCTGGCGCCAGCCCCAGCGGAGCCAGCCGACGGCGCCGAGGGCGGGCAGCTGCGGGGCGCCGCCGTCGTGGGCGGCGGGGGCGTCCGGGCCGCCCGGGGCGTCGGGGCCGTCGGGGCCGTCGGGGCCGTCCGGGCCGTCGGGCACCGCCGCGGTCGGCGGGGCGGAGAAGGCGTCCTCCAGCCCCTCGGGCCGGTAACCGGGCGTGGTGCGCTCGTCCGTCATCTCACACCGCCGGGACGAAGGGCTCGGCACCGGTGAGCAGGCCCTGCAGCCAGCTCGCCCAGGTGGACCACAGGCCGGTGACCAGCGCGACGCCGAGCAGGATCAGCAGACCGCCCCCGACGCGCATGACGGCGAGCCGGTGCCGCGCGAGCCAGTCCAGCGCCCGCCGGCTGCGCTGCACCCCGAGGGCGACGGCCACGAACGGCAGCCCGAGGCCCACGCAGAACGCCAGCGCCAGCAGCGCACCGCGGCCGGGCGACCCGCCGTCGAGCGACAGCAGCAGGATCGCGGCGAGCGTCGGGCCGATGCACGGGGTCCAGCCGATGCCGAACGTCACGCCCAGCACCGGCGCCCCCCACAGGCCGGCGCGCGGCGCGACCAGGGTGCGGCGGTCCTGCTGCAGGAACGGCACCAGGCCGAGGAACGCCAGGCCCATCACGATCACCAGCACGCCCAGCACGCGCGACAGCGGGTCCTGCCAGCGCAGCAGGAACGACCCGAGCGTGCCCGCCAGCGAGCCGTACGCCAGGAACACCGCGGTGAAGCCGGCGACGAACAGCAGGACGCCGAGCACGAGGCGGCCGCGGGACGGCGCGGCGGAGGCGGCCGGGCCGTGCGGGGCCGGGCGGTCCGCGGCGGGCGTGCCGGGGGCCGCGGACGAGGCGGGCGCGGTGGCGGTCAGCGCCGGCTGGGCCGGCAGGTGCGCGGCGAGGTCCAGCGGGGCGCCGGTGGCGGCGGGGACGCGGGTGCGCCGGGGCGCGGTGGCCGCCGACATCCCGCCCAGGTACCCGACGTAGGCCGGGACCAGCGGCAGGACGCACGGCGACGCGAACGACACCAGGCCGGCGAGCAGCGCGACGGGCACGGCGGCCAGCAGCGAGCCGGACACCGCGGCCTGCGCGAACGCGTCCCCGACGCCGGCGACCATCACGCGTCGCCCTCGGCCAGCACCTCGTCGACGAGGGCGCGCAGGGTGGACCCGTCCGCGAGCCCGACGACCCGCGCGGCGACCTTGCCGTCGCGGTCGAGCACGACGGTCGTCGGCGTCGCCTGGATCGGCACGACCCCCTGCAGCGCGGCGACGGCGGACTTCTCCCGGTCGTCGATGCTCGGGTACGGGACGTCGAACGTCTCCTGGAACGACTCCGCGGTGCCCGCGTCGTCCACGCCGTTGATGCCCAGCACGCGCACGCCCTGGTCGGCGTAGTCGTCCGCGAGCGCCACCAGGTCCGGGGCCTCCGCGCGGCACGGCGGGCACTGCGCGTACCAGGTGTTGAGCACGACGACGTCGCCCCGCCAGTCCGCGATGTCCACGGCCTGCCCGGCGAAGTCGGTGCCGGCGATCGCCACGGGGCCCTGGCGGTCGCCGGTCTCCCACTGGCTGACGGTGCCGTCCCCGGACACGTAGCCCTGGTCGGCGACGTCGTCGCCCGCGGTGCCCGCGGCGTCCCCGCCGGAGCACGCCGCGAGCAGCCCCGCGACCGCCAGCGCGGCCGCGATCCCCCGGGCCCGGCGGGTGGTCATGCCCCCGCCACGGCGGACGCGCCGGGCAGCAGGTCGGCGGCCGGCTCCGTGTACCCGATGCGCACCAGGCGGTCGTCCTCGTAGACGAGGCTGGTCAGCGAGGCGAGCGAGCACTGCCGGCGGCGGGGGTCGTGCCACAGCCGGCGGTCCTCCAGCGCGAGCCGGGTCACCCAGATCGGCAGCTGGTGGCTGACCAGCACCGCCTCGTGGCCGCGCGCGGCCTCCCGGGCGCGGTCGACGACGCCGAGCACCCGGGCCACCTGCTCGCGGTACGGCTCGCCCCACGACGGCCGGAACGGGTTGACCAGCAGCGGCCAGTGCCGCGGGTGGCGCAGCGAGCCGTCCCCGACGCCGAACGTCAGGCCCTGGAACGCGTTCTCCGCCTCGAGCAGGCCCTCGTCCGTGGTGATCGGCAGGTCCAGCGCGGCGGCGAGCGGCGCGGCGGTCTCCTGGGCGCGCTGCAGCGGCGAGGCCACCAGCACGGTGACGTCGCGGCGCGGGGCGTCCAGGTCCCCCGCGAGGTGGGCGGCGACCCGCTCGGCCATCTGCTGCCCGCGCTCGGACAGGTGGTAACCGGGCAGGCGCCCGTAGAGCACGCCGGTGGGGTTGTGCACCTCGCCGTGCCGCATCAGGTGGATCGTGGTGGCGACCATGGGGTCAGTCTCGCAAACGCGGCTGGGTGGTCGCGCCGCGTCCTGGCCGCTGGTGCCGCTGGATACGTCGCGGACGCTGCTCCGGCGCGCCGCCCGGTGCGCCGCCCGGGTGCGCCGTCAGCCCTGCGCGGACTCCTCGAGCGCCGCCGCGCAGCCGGCCTGCAGCGCCGCGCCCACCGCGGCCATCGCGTCGCCGAGGGCCTGCATCTGGTCGGGGCTGAGCACGTCCACGAGGCGCGCGCGCACCGACTCGACGTGCGCGGGCGCCGCAGCGACCAGCCGCTGCCACCCCGCCTCGGTCATGGTGCAGTTCACACCGCGGGCGTCCTCCAGGCAGGGCGCCCGCTCCACCAGGCCCGCGGACTCCATGCGGCGCACGGTGTGCGTCAGGCGGCTGCGCGAGTGCGCGAGCTCACCGGCGAGCTCCGACATCCGCAGGGTGCGGCCGGGCGCCTCGGAGAGCCGGACGAGCACCTCGTACTCGCCGAGCGACAGGCCCGTCGCCTCCTCCAGGTCGTGCGCCAGCACGTCCAGCAGCCGCGCCGTCCCGTCGCGGTACGCCCGCCACGCGCGCTGCTCGTCCGCCGTCAGCCAGCGGACCTCCTCCTGCGTCTGCGTCGTGCCCATCGCCGTCCTCCCCTGGTGCGCCGTGCCTGCCGCTGCCGCACTGTGACGTCGGTCGCTCATCGTTCCACAGGTGTTGCGCCGTCGTCCGCAGTGTAGTAGAAATCTCAACTAACCGCAGTTGACGCTTCAACTTCTCAGCAGGAGGCACTCATGTCCGTCACCACGCTCCCCACGGGTCTCACCGCCGGCACCTGGGCCATCGACCCCTCGCACACCGAGGCGTCCTTCACCGTCCGCCACGCGGGCATCTCGAAGGTCCGCGGGACCGTCGCGGTCACCTCCGGCGCGATCACCGTCGCGGACGACCTCACGCTCTCCGCCGTCACCGCGACGCTCGACCCGTCGACCATCAACACCAACGACGCGGGCCGCGACGGGCACCTCAAGTCCGCCGACTTCTTCGACGTCGAGACCTTCGGCGAGTGGACGTTCACCTCCACCGCCGTGACCGCCGACGGCGAGGACTACGTCGTGACCGGCGACCTCACCATCCACGGCGTGACCCGCTCCGTCGAGCTGGCCGTCGAGTTCGGCGGCGCCGCCACCGACCCGTTCGGCAACCAGCGCGCCGGCTTCTCCGCCACCACGACGATCTCCCGCAAGGACTTCGGCATCACCTGGAACGCGGCCCTCGAGGCCGGCGGCGTCCTCGTGAGCGACAAGGTCGT
Source organism: Actinomycetes bacterium (assembly GCA_023388235.1). Lineage (GTDB taxonomy): Bacteria > Actinomycetota > Actinomycetes > Actinomycetales > Cellulomonadaceae > Cellulomonas. The sequence goes on from JAEWGQ010000002.1 coordinate 6,604, forward strand.
CATCACCCTCGAGGTCTCGGCCATCAAGCAGGCCTGACCTCCCGCACGCCCGGAGGGCCCGACCGCGCACCCCCTGCCGCGGCCGGGCCCTCCGTCTGTCTGCGGTGCACCGCCCCGGCCCGGCGCCGCCCGCGCGCATGACCCCGCGCCTCCGCGTCGGAGGCTCCGAACGGCCATCGGGGTGGTCCACGGACCACCGCGATGGCGCGCGGACACCACCGCCGCCGGTCGGAGCCTCCGAACGGGGGCGTGGGGGCACCTGTGTCGGAGAGGCCCTGGGCGCCGACGAGCACGGCCTCCCGCGGAGCCGCATCTGGGAGTACGTCGACGCGCTGAACGCCGCCGACGAGGTCGAGAAGGTGCTCGGCGGGGCGCACACGCCGCCTGTCATCCTGCGCGACGAGCCAGACCCCTGTTGATCCGATCACTCAACAGTGAGGGACGGCTCCGCTCCGGGGCGCGTTCGACCGGGTCGGCCACTCCCCCACGATGACGAGCACCAGTCGATCGCGAGGTCGCAGGTGCGGTGTCCGGGGCGGGCGCGCAGGCCACCAACACCCCGCCAGGAGCGCGAGCGGCAGGACGACGCGCACCGCGTGGGGCGCCCGCCGGTTCACCGGCCACCCTCTGGTGGTGCGGGCGCCGTGGTCACCGCGGACGCCGGATCACCGAGTGGCCAGGTGACGGTTCGGGTCACAGTCCCCGACGTTGGGAACGCCTTCGCTCAGCCGATCTCGGTGAATCGGCCGTTCTCGTCGTCCGGCGCTGCGCTCGCGATGTCGGCCTGCCCTCGGCTGAAGCTGTTCGGGGGTTGGTTCGGAAGCGCCTGTGGACCGTCCGAGCGACCACCCTGTGCTCGTCGCGCACGGCACGAGGCAACGGCGGCGCCGCCTCCTACTCGGACGTCAGCCAGTCGATCGACCCATCATTTCCTGCACCGGGCCGACGCACCGTCAGCGCCGGGACCCGACGGGCGATCTCCAGCTCGGACTCGTAGAGCCGGTCCCTCAGCCGAAGGAGAGCGATGGCGTAACGACGCGGCTCGTGGTCGACGTAGTTGAGGTACGCAGCGCAGTCCGCTTCCATGCGACGGAGGTCCGGGAGCGCCTCGACCTCGACCTCGATCGCGCTCGCCGTCGTAGCGATCGAGCCCCGGACACTGCGGATCGAGATGTTGCAGCGACGCATGTCCTCCGGGTCGTCGAGCAATCCCACGCCGTCTCCGTGGCTGAATGCTCGCCTGCCGGCGAGACGGTCCACGAGCGCCTGCAGCGCCTGCAGGTCGCGCCGTCGCGCCGTGCGGCGCTCGCGCGCGTGATCGATGCGCAGCCCGACGAACAGACCCAACCCGGTGCCCAGGACTCCCGCCGTGAAGTCACTGAGGAAGCTTGACCACTCCATGACTCCGCACCGTATAGCCGAGCTGCTCGCCATTCGGCGGTTTCCGCGACCTGTCCAACACATCACTCCAGCGGACGTCATCGCGCCGCGTCCCCGCGCCGCACCGGGGAGCCTCCGACGAGCAATGGGCGAGGCCCCTGAAGACCGCCGTCGCCGCGCGCGCCACCGTGCACGGTCGGAACCTCCGGCAGGCAGGGACGGAACGGAGCGGGGAGAGAAAGGGCGGCGCCGAGGTGGAGCGGGGCGCGCGGTCAGGGCCCAGCCGGGTGACGGGACGGCGTCCGGCGCGCGCAGGCCAGGCGGGCGGCAGTACGGAAGGCGCGAGTGGGTCAGGCCAGCGGGGTCGCGCGGCGCCGGGCGTGGAACCCGAGGATCTGCAGCTCGGACCCCAGGTCGACCTCGCGGACGTCCACGCCGTCGGGCACCCGCACGGTGCGCGGCGCGAAGTTGAGGATCCCGGTGATGCCGGCGGCGACGAGCCGGTCGGTGGTGGCCTGCGCGGCGGAGCCGGGGGTGGCGACGACGGCGATGCTGGCCTCGG
>JAEWGQ010000391.1 GCA_023388235.1 Actinomycetes bacterium
CCGGCGTGCTGCTCGTGCACGCGGCGCACCGCTCGCCCGGGCCGGCGGGGGACGTGGCCGCCGGCGCGCCCGCGGACGGCGAGGTCGCCCACGAGCTCGCGGCCGAGCTGTGGACCGTCGCACGCTGGCTCGGCCTCGCGGACGTCCGCACCGGCCCCGAGGCCCGCGGCGACCTCGTCACCGTCCTCACGCAGGAGCTGACGGCCACCAGCCCGTGACCACCCGGCACACACCGGACGGCACCTCGCCTACGATGGTCGGGCCCGGCCGCGCGGTCGGGTCACACGCACCGCCCCGACGCCACGCGCCGACGGGCGCCAACGACGTCGGGAGAGTTGCGTGACGGCGATCCTCGAGAAGGTCCTGCGGCTGGGTGAGGGCCGCGTCCTCAAGAAGCTGTCGGGCATCGCAGCCCAGGTGAACGCCCTGGAGGACAGCTTCCTCGGCCTGTCCGACGCCGAGCTGCGCGAGGAGACCGACCGCTTCAAGGCGCGCCTCGCCGACGGTGAGACGCTCGACGACATCCTCCCCGAGGCCTTCGCCGCCGTGCGCGAGGCGTCGCGTCGCACGCTCGGCCAGCGGCACTTCGACGTGCAGCTCATGGGCGGTGCGGCCCTCCACCTCGGCAACATCGCCGAGATGAAGACCGGTGAGGGCAAGACGCTCGTCGCCACCGCGCCGGCCTACCTCAACGCGCTCACGGGCAAGGGCGTCCACGTCGTCACCGTCAACGACTACCTCGCGGGCTACCAGGCCGACCTCATGGGTCGCGTCTACCGCTTCCTCGGCCTCACGACCGGCACGATCCTCTCCGGCCTCACCCCGGCGGAGCGGCGCGAGCAGTACGCGGCCGACATCACCTACGGCACGAACAACGAGTTCGGCTTCGACTACCTCCGTGACAACATGGCGTGGAGCGTCGACGACCTCGTCCAGCGCGGCCACAACTTCGCGATCGTCGACGAGGTCGACTCGATCCTCATCGACGAGGCGCGCACGCCGCTCATCATCTCCGGCCCCGCCTCGGGCGACGCGAACCGCTGGTACGGCGAGTTCGCCAAGGTCGCGCGGCGCCTCGTGCGCGAGCAGGACTACGAGGTCGACGAGAAGAAGCGGACCGTCGGCGTGCTCGAGCCGGGCATCGCCCGCGTCGAGGACTACCTCGGCATCGACAACCTCTACGAGTCCCTCAACACGCCGCTCATCGGCTTCCTCAACAACGCCATCAAGGCGAAGGAGCTGTTCAAGCGCGACAAGGACTACGTCGTCATGAACGGCGAGGTGCTCATCGTCGACGAGCACACCGGCCGCATCCTCGCCGGGCGTCGCTACAACGAGGGCATGCACCAGGCCATCGAGGCCAAGGAGGGCGTGGCGATCAAGGCGGAGAACCAGACGCTCGCCACGATCACGCTGCAGAACTACTTCCGCCTGTACGACAAGCTCGCCGGCATGACCGGTACCGCCGAGACCGAGGCGGCGGAGTTCCAGGGCACGTACAAGCTCGGCGTCGTCCCGATCCCGACCAACCGCCCGATGCAGCGCATCGACCAGCCCGACCTCGTCTACAAGGCGGAGGAGGGCAAGTTCGACGCCGTCGTCGCCGACATCGTCGAGCGGCACGCGAAGGGCCAGCCCGTCCTCGTCGGCACGACCAGCGTCGAGAAGTCCGAGCTGCTGTCCCGCAAGCTGCGCAAGGCCGGCGTGCCGCACGAGGTCCTCAACGCGAAGCAGCACGCCCGCGAGGCGTCGATCGTCGCGCAGGCCGGGCGCAAGGGCGCCGTCACGGTCGCCACCAACATGGCCGGCCGCGGCACCGACATCATGCTCGGCGGTAACGCGGAGTTCATGGCCGTCGCCGACCTCGCGTCGCGCGGCCTGGACCCGAAGGAGAACGCGGACGAGTACGAGGCCGCCTGGCCGGCCGCGCTCGAGAAGGCGAAGGCCGCCGTCGCGGCCGAGCACGACGAGGTCGTCGAGCTCGGCGGGCTCTACGTGCTGGGCACGGAGCGGCACGAGTCCCGGCGCATCGACAACCAGCTCCGCGGCCGCTCCGGCCGCCAGGGCGACCCGGGCGAGTCCCGGTTCTACCTGTCGCTGCAGGACGACCTCATGCGCCTGTTCAACTCGGGCATGGCGGAGTCGATGATGACCCGCGCGGGCTTCCCCGACGACCTGCCGCTGGAGTCGAAGATCGTCACGCGCGGCATCCGGTCCGCCCAGTCGCAGGTCGAGGCCCGCAACTTCGAGATCCGCAAGAACGTCCTAAAGTACGACGACGTCCTGTCCCGGCAGCGCGAGGTCATCTACGAGCAGCGGCGGCGCGTGCTGGACGGCGAGGACCTGCAGGACCAGGTGCAGCACTTCCTCGAGGACGTCATCGACGACTACGTCACCGCGACGACCGCCGGCGGCCACCCGGAGGACTGGGACCTCGAGCAGCTGTGGGCCTCGCTCAAGCCGGTGTTCCCGGTGTCCATCGAGGTCGACGAGGTCGTGGAGCAGGCCGGCGGCCTCGGGCGGCTGACGCCCGAGCTGCTGCGGGCCGAGCTGCTGTCGGACGCCCGCATCGCGTACGCCGAGCGCGAGTCCGGTCTGGGCGAGGCGAACATGCGCCAGCTCGAGCGCCGCGTCGTGCTGTCGGTGCTGGACCGCAAGTGGCGCGAGCACCTCTACGAGATGGACTACCTCAAGGAGGGCATCGGCCTGCGCGCGATGGCCCAGCGCGACCCGCTCATCGAGTACCAGCGCGAGGGCTTCCAGCTCTTCCAGGCGATGACCGACTCCATCAAGGAGGAGGCCGTCGGGTTCCTGTTCAACCTCGAGGTCAAGGTCGCCGAGCCGGCCGCGGACGCCACGGGCGCCGCGGGCGAGCAGGCCGCCCCGGCCGCCGAGGCCGGCGAGGACGCGCCCGCCGAGGAGGCCGCGCCGGTCCTCGTCGCCAAGGGGATCGACGGCCCGGAGCGCCGGGCGCCGCTGCAGTACTCGGCGCCCAGCGTCGACGGCGACGCGTCGCCGCAGGTCACGCG
>JAEWGQ010000065.1 GCA_023388235.1 Actinomycetes bacterium
TCCAGTCCATCGACGCGCGCACGCGGTGCCGGCCGGGCGGCACGTCGACCTCCGCCACGGTGCTGGGTCTCAGGAGCGCCACCGGTTCGCCGTCGACCGTGACGCGGATGTGCCGCAACATGCCGGCTGAGTCGTCGCCACGGGACAGCACGAGGCGCGCGGGCGGACCCGGTACGGTCAGCCCGGCGAAACCGCGATCGTCCTGTCGTCCCCGGCGGCCCCAGGCGGCGAGCACGGTCCACCCGACGACGAGTCCGATGACCACGCCGAGCGCCGCCGGCAGCGACGGCCCGCCGTCCCCCGCGACCACCACGACCACCACCACGACCAGCGCGACGGTGCTCGCTGCCACCATCACCCAGAACGGCAGGTCGCGCTTCACGCGGTCACCGGTCCGGACCGAGGACGGACAGCACGATCGTCACCGCACGACCATCCCGGTGAGCAGCGCCGGAGACCGTCACGAGACACCCCGTCCCCCTCAGAACCGTCATGACGTCAGCGACCGGACCGCGACGAACGCCACCGCCGCGAAGCCCGCACGCCGGCACCGACCCGTGCCTGCACTCTGCCTGGTCAGCCGTCACCCGGCCGGACGAACCGGACATTTCACCCGGACGGGGGAGCCGTGCGGCGCAGACGGGAGCAGGGGGCGCCGTCACGACGAACCTGCCGCCGCCCGCGCGACGCCGAGGCCGCCACCTGCCGCCCGCCCGGCGCGCGGGTGGCCTCCCGGGCGCGCCGCCGACGGGCGCCGCCGGGCGGGGTAGAGTCCCGCCGTCGTCCGAGGAGGGGCACCGTGCAGCGCAGCATCGTGGAGGAGCTCGGCGACCGGCTCGCGGCGCCCGAGGAGTTCGGGAGCGAGGCCCTCGTCGTGTGCGACGCGGTCGTGCGGATCTTCCGGTCCGGCGGCGTGGAGGTGCAGGCCCTGCAGGGTCTCGACCTGCTGGTGCACGCCGGCGAGATGGTCGCGGTGGTCGGGGCGTCGGGGTCGGGGAAGTCGACGCTGCTGCGCATCCTGTCCGCCGCGGACACCCCGAGCGCGGGGCGGGTGCGCGTGGGCCGGTGGGACCTCGGGGCGCTGAGCGCGCGGGACCGCGTGACGTACCGGCGCACGGTGGTGGGGACGGTGCGGCAGCAGACCGCGCGCAACCTGGTGCCCTACCTGAGCGCGCGGCAGAACGTCGCGGTGCCGCTGACGCTCGCGGGGGTGCCGCGGCGGCAGCGGGCGGCGCGGGTCGGTGAGCTGCTGGACCTGGTGGGGCTCGCCGACGCGGGCGGCCGCCGGCCGGGCGAGCTGTCCGGCGGGGAGCAGCAGCGGGTGGCGATCGCCGTCGCGCTGGCGAACGGGCCGCGGCTGCTGCTCGCCGACGAGCCGACCGGCGAGCTCGACACGGCGACGGGGCAGCAGGTGTTCGACGCCCTGCGCGCCGCGCAGCGGGACGCCGGCACGACCGTGGTGGTGGTGACGCACGACCCGGCGGTGAGCGGTCAGGTGGAGCGCACGGTCGCGATCCGCGACGGCCGCACCAGCAGCGAGGTGCTGCGCCGGTCGCACGTCGGCGACGACGGGGCGGCGGCGGTGATCGCGGAGGAGTACGCGGTGATGGACCGCGCGGGCCGGGTGCAGGTGCCGCGGGAGTACCGGGAGGCGCTCGACCTCACGCGGCGGGTGCGGCTCGCGCTGGAGGCCGACCACGTCGCGGTGCGCCCGGACGGGTCGGGGACGGCGGACGCCGCGCCCCGGCGGCGCCGGCACGGTGCGGCGTGACCGGGGTGACCGGCGGGGCGGACGAGGTGGGCACCTCGGGCACGGCGGGCACGGCGGCGGACGCCGCGGCACCCGCGGGACCGGGCGGCGCGATGGTCCGGGTGCGCGGGGTGCACCGGACGTACGGCTCCGGCCGCGCGGCGGTGCACGCGCTGCGCGGGGTGGACCTGGACGTGGCGCCGGGCGAGCTGGTGGCGCTGGTCGGCCGGTCCGGCTCGGGCAAGACCACGCTGCTGAACGTCGTGGGCGGTCTGGACCGGCCCGACGCGGGGTCCGTGCACGTCGACGGGACGGACGTCGCGACGCTGGACGCGGCCGGGCAGGTGCGGCTGCGCCGGGACGTCGTGGCGTTCGTGTTCCAGACGTTCGGCCTGGTGCCGGTGCTGAGCGCGGCGGAGAACGTCGCCGTCCCGCTGCGGCTGCGCGCGCTCCCCGTGGCCGACCGCGAGCGCCGGGTGGCCCTGCTGCTGCGGCTGGTCGGGCTGGAGGGCCACGCGGGGCTGCGGCCGGACGAGCTGTCGGGCGGGCAGCAGCAGCGGGTCGCGATCGCCCGCGCGCTGGCGGGGTCGCCGCGGCTGCTGATCGCGGACGAGCCGACCGGGCAGCTCGACACCGAGACCGGCCTCGCCGTGATGGCGCTGATCCGCGCGGTCGTCGAGGCCGAGGGGATGGCGGCGATCGTGTCGACCCACGACCCGGTGATGATCGAGCTGGCAGACCGCGCGGTGCGCCTGGTCGACGGGCGCGTGCAGCCGGCATGAACGCCGCCTGGGCGCGGGAGGCGCCGGTCCTCGCGGCGCACCGCGCCCGGGCGCAGGCCCCGCTGCTGCTGGCGGTCACGGCGACGGCGCTGGTCGCGCTGACGGTGCTGGCGACGTGCGGGCTGCTGCTGACCTCCGGCCGGCGGGACGCGCTGGACGTCGCGCTCGCGGGAGCGGGGGTCAGCGGCACCCAGGTGGTCGCGCGCGCGGTGCCGCCGCCGGGCACGCCGGCCGCGGAGACCGGCGCGCTGGTGCCCGCGGTGACCGACGCGGTGGCAGGGGCGCTCGCGCCGCTGGCGGCCGACGCGGTCACGTGGACGGAGTCGCCGCTGCTCGCCCTGCCCGCGGACGGCGCGCCCGGCGCCGACCCCGGCTACGCCTACCTGACCGACGCGCCTGACCTGACCGACGCGGCCCGCCTGCTGGACGGGGCGTGGCCCGCGCCGGCGGCGGGCCCGGACGCCGTCGAGGTCGCCGTC
>JAEWGQ010000169.1 GCA_023388235.1 Actinomycetes bacterium
GCCCGGGTGGGGCGGCGGGCCCGGGTGCGGCGGCGGTCCGAGGTGCGGCGGCGGGCCGGGGTGCGGCGGTGGGCCACCCGGCGGCGGGGGCCCTGCAGCGGGGGTGGTGGGCGGTGCGTCGTCCGGCACCGGAGCTCCTCTCGATCGACGTGGGGCCACTCCACCGGCCGGGTGGCCACTCAGCCGGAGCGCGCACGGCGCCGTAGGTGGCCGGCCACCCCGCCGGGGCGTCGTCGGTCAGCGGCGCGGCCGGTGGCGGTGCAGGGCCTCGCGCACCGGACCCCGGTCCCGGCACACCCAGCGCAGCGCCACGCACACCGGCGTGCCGGAGATCCGGAGGTTGAGGCGGCCCACGAGCCGGCGCACCGGTCCGACCCGCCGCAGCACCGCCTCGGGGTCGTGCAGGACGACGTACAGCACGGGCTGCCCGTGGAGGTCGGCGATCCTCCACTCGCGGATCTCGTCCCAGGCCACGTCACCGACGGCGGCGGGCGACGTCGTGTCCCGCAGTCCGCGGGGCCCGACGACCAGGGCGCGCTCCGGTCCCAGGGCGAGCGCCAGCGCGAGGACCGAGCACGCCCCGAAGAACAGCACCCCCACGGGTGCGGCCACGACGGCGAGCAGCCGGGCGAGCACCGGGCCGTCCGAGAACAGGCCGAAGGCCAGCTCCACCGCGGCGAGCAGCGTCATCGCGGGGCCGGCGACCAGCCCGAGCAGCAGGGCGAAGCCGCGGCGCAGCGGGAAGACGTCCACCGCGACCGGACCCTCCCCCGGCGCGGCTGCCCCGGGCGCGGCTGCCCCCGCGGGTGCGGCCCGGCGCACCTACCGCTGCACCCGCGCGCCCACCCGGGCACGCCGCACGGCCACCGCCCCGCCGGCGATCAGCAGGCCCGCCAGCAGCGCCCACACCGCCACGAGGTCTGCTCCGGTGATCGCGAGGCGCGGCACGTGCGCCCCGCCCGGGGCCGGGTCGGTGCCCGTGCCGCCGTCGGTGCCGTCGGTGCCGTCGGTGCCGCCGGTGCCTCCGTTGCCTCCGGTGCCGGGGACGTCCGCCGGCGCGACCGTGACGGTCGCCGTGGTCGCGGAGACCGTCCCGTCCACGGCGAACCCGACGGTCGCGGTGCCCGCGACGGTGGACGTCAGCGTCGCGGTGTACGTGCCGTCACCGATGTCCTCGACGGCGGACAGCTCGCCCAGGTCGGTCGACATGCCGACGGGCACCCCGGCGCCCGCGGCGCCCAGCGCGTTGCCGTGGGCGTCACGGAGCGTCACGGTGAGGGTGGACGAGCCACCGGCGGTGATCGCCGCGGGCGAGGCCGTGATGTCGGAGGCCCCGGCGTCCGGCACCCCCGCGGCGACCGTCACCGTGGCCGTGCTGGTCGACGAGGTCCCGTCCACCGCGAACCCGACCGTCGCGGTCCCCACCGCGGTCGAGGTCAGCGTCGCGGTGTACGTGCCGTCCCCGGCGTCGGTGACCGGGCCGAGCGTGCCGAGGTCCGTCGTGAGCACCACCGCGCGACCGGCGCCCGCCGCACCCAGCGGGTCGCCGGCGGCGTCGGCGAGCGTCACGGTGACGGTCGAGGACGCCCCGGCCGTGATCGCCGCCGGGGTGGCCGTGATCGTCGAGGTGCTCGCGTCCGGCACCCCGATCACGCGCCAGGTGAACGACGTGCCGGCGGTGAGCGGCTCCAGCACCGCGTCCCGGCGGGTCGCGTCGACGGTGACCGCGAACACGCCCGCAGCGGTCGGCGTGCCGGACACGACGCCGGACGCGGGGTCGATGGTCACGCCCGGCGGCAGGCCGGTGGCGGTGAACTCCGGGGTGCCGCCGTCGGAGAACGTCCCGACCACCTGCACGGGCGTGACGGGCGCCCCGGTCGACGACTCCTGGTCGCCGAGCGTCTCGATCGACGCGGACGCCGCCTGGAGCTGCAGCACGTGGCGGCTCACCGGGGCGCCGTTGAGGACCGCGAAGGTGCCGCCCAGCAGCAGGCGGCCCGGCGCGGCCGCCGCGTCCAGGAACGACCCGACGTGGTTGGACGCGAACCCGGCGCCCAGGTCCGCGTCGAACGCGGTGTCGCGGGTGCCGTCGCCGTCCAGGAGCACCAGGCGTCCCGGCGCCGGGACCCCGTCGAACTCGTCGAAGCCGGACCCCCCGCCCAGCAGGATCCGGCCGTCCGGGAGCTCCACGGCCGTGTCCAGCGTGCCGTCGGCGCCCGTGCCGACCCGCGCGTCGAACGCGGCGTCGCGGGTGCCGTCGGCGTGCAGCACGACGACGTGCCCCGCCGGGGTCCCGCCGAAGGACGAGAACAGGCCCACGAGCAGCAGGCGGCCGTCGGCGAGCTCCCGCACCGTCCGGACGTTGCTGCTCGCGGCGGTGCCGACGGCCGCGTCGAACGCGGCGTCCCGGGAGCCGTCGGGGTCGAGCCGGACCACCCGGCCCGCCGGCGCGCCGCCGAACGTCGAGAACGCACCGCCGACCAGCAGGTCGCCGCCCGCCAGCTCGGCCACCGAGTACACCGACGCCGAGCCGACACCCCCCGCGAGGTTGGCAGCGAACTGCGTGTCCGGGGTGCCGTCGGCGTTCAGCCGCACCAGGCTGCGCGTGGCCACGCCGCTGAAGGAGAGCCAGTAGCCGCCCACGAGGAACCCGCCGTCGGACAGCGGGAGGACCGCGTTCACCGCCCCCGCCCCCGCGCTCAGGGACGGCCCCGACCCGACGTTCGCCGTGAACGCCTGGTCCACGGACCCGTCGGCGGCGAGCCGCACCAGCCCGCCCGCGGCGACGCCGTTGAACGCGTCGAACTCGCCGCCGACCAGGAGGCCCCCGTCGGCGAGCTCGACCACGGACCGCACGGCCCCGCGCGCCCCGCCCGTGGTGGCACCCGACCCGACCTGCGCGTCGAAGGCCGCGTCGCGCGTGCCGTCCGGGTCGAGCCGGACGAGGCCGCCCGCCGGCGCCCCCGCGAAGGTGGTGAACTCCCCGCCCACCAGCGCGTCACCGTCCGACGCCAGCGCGGTCGCCAGCACGTCGTCGTTCGCCCCGGCCCCCGCGTTCGCGATCTGCTCGGCGGAGGTGCCCCAGCCGTCCGACCCGACGGTCGCCGCGGCTGCGGGGGGTGCGGACAGGAGCACCACCACGAGGCACAGGGCCAGCAGGCACGACAGGACCGCGGCGCGGATCGAGCTGGCAGAACGGGACATCTCGCCCTCCGGGAGCAGCTGACAGGAACCACCAGCGTGGGCGCTGCTGAGTGGACCGGTGCGCACCGCGGGCCACCTACACAGGCGCGGGCCGTGCCGCGGGGATGGCGCCGTGTCGGTGCCTGGTGCCAGGGTCGTGGCGGGACGACGGACCGCACCACGACCAGGCGAGGGGGCGCACATGCGCGAGCACACCGTCGACAGGGTCACCCCGGAGGCGCTCGACGACCTGGCGCACCGGCTCGCCCGGACGCGCACGGTCCGGACGCCCGCGCTGGACCGGCCGGCCGGGGTCGACCCCGACCTGCTGGGCGACCTGCTGGCGTACTGGCGCACCGGGTTCGACTGGCGCGCCCAGGAGGACCGCATCGCCGCCCAGCCCTGGTCCGAGACCGAGGAGGAGGCGGTCCCGGTCCGCGCGATCGTCCGCCGCGCCGCCGCGCCGGACGCCCCGGTGGTGGTCCTGCTGCACGGCTGGCCCGACTCCGTCCTGCGGTTCGAGCGCCTGCTCCCCGAGCTGGAGGACGTGACGGTGGTCGTCCCCGCGCTGCCGGGGTTCCCGTTCGCCGCACCGGTCGCCGGCGGCGGGCTCTCCGCCGTCGCGATGGCCGACGCCGTCGCGGGGGCGCTGCGCGAGCTCGGGGCGGGGCGCTGCGTGGTGTCGGCGGGCGACGTGGGCTGCGACGTGGCCGAGGCGCTCGCCGCCCGCCACCCCGGGACGGTGGCCGCGCTGCACCTGACCGACGTGTCGCAGTACCACTTCCTCGTCGACCTGCCCGAGGACCTCACCGCGGAGGAGCGGGCGTACGTCGCGCACGGCCACCGCTGGCAGGCCGAGCAGGGCGGCTACATGCACGAGCAGTCGACGCGCCCCGGCACGCTCGCGGCGGGGCTCGGCGACTCCCCCGCCGGCCTCGCCGCGTGGATCACCGAGAAGCTGGTCAGCTGGACGGACTCGGACGGCGACCTGTTCCGCGCGTTCACCCGGGACGAGGCCCTCACCTGGATCAGCGCCTACTGGTTCACCGGCACGATCGGGACGTCGTTCACCCCGTACGCCGCGGGCGGCGCCAAGGACTGGCCCCGCATCGCGGCGCCGGCCGTGTTCACGGTGTTCGCGCACGACCTCGTCAACGCTCCCCGGCACTTCGCCGAGCGGTTCTTCACGGTCGCGGACTGGCGCGAGTACGACCACGGCGGGCACTTCGCCGCCTGGGAGCGCCCGGCCGACTACCTGTGGGGCCTGCGCCGCGCGCTCGCGCTCACCCCCGGGAGCTGAGCCACGCGTCCAGGCAGCGACGGAACGCCTGCGGCTGCTCGACCCAGGGGTAGTGGCCGCAGTCGTCGAC
>JAEWGQ010000303.1 GCA_023388235.1 Actinomycetes bacterium
CCCTCGCCCGGGCCGGCAGCGGCGGACCCGCTGACGCGGACCACCAGCTCGCCGCCCACGGGCCGCAGGGCAGCGGCGAGCACGGCGCGCCCGCGGCCGCCGGCGACGACCTCGCGGCCCACCTCGGACAGCGCGGTCGCGAGGCGCACCTGGTCCTGCCGGTCCAGGCCGAGCAGCTCGCCGGCCTCGCGTCCGACCTGGCGGAGCACGACGACGTCGCTCTCGGCGAGCACCTCGACGGTGAGCAGGTCGCGGACCCCCGCGGGTGGCACCCCGCCGGGTCCCTCCGCGGCCGTCACGCCGCCCCCGCGCGGGCGACCACGACGCTCGCGTCGTCCCGGCGCACGCCGAAGTCCCGCAGCAGCACGGTCGCGGTGACCAGGGGCGAGCGGCCCAGCAGCCCCGGGTAGCGGTCCAGCGTCTGCCGCTCGGTCAGCCCGTCGCTGTGCATGACGACCAGCGCCCCGCGCGGCAGCGGGTACGCGGTCTCGCGGATCGTGCGCGCCTGCCCCCCGACGATCCCCGGGTGGCTGATCATCGCCCGGCGGGCCGTCCCGTCCACCACCACCCCGGCGATGTTCCCGACGCCGGCGTAGCGGACCTGGTCGGCCTCGAGCCGGGCGACGGCGACCGCCGCCCCGCGCGTGCCGGACAGCGCGCGGTGCACCGTCGTCAGCAGCGGGACGGGTCCGGCGGCGGGCGCGGCGCGGAAGGCGCGGACGGCCTCCCCGCTGGCCGCCGCCGCGAGCGGCCCGTGGCCCAGCCCGTCGGCGAGCAGGAGCGTGAGCACGCCCTCGTCCTCGCGGATCGCGTACGCGTCCCCGCACACGTCCTGCCCGGTCATCGGGCGCGTCACGCCCACCGCCGCCGAGACGGGTGCGCCGCCCGGGTGCTCGGCGGCGAAGCTCGCGACCACCACCGTGCCGAGACCGGGTCGCGTCCACGCGTCCCAGGACGACGCGAGCCGCGCCACCGCCCCGAGCCCGATGCCGAGCGTCCCGGCCGACGACGTGCCGTCCCGCAGCGCGGCGTCGAGGTCCTCGATCCCGGGCCCGGCGTCGACCGCGACCGCCTCGACGACCGGGCCCGCGGACCGGTGCCGCAGGCGCAGCAGCACCGACCCGGACCCGGCGTGCTTGACCTGGTTCGCGGCCAGCTCGGTGACCACGAGCGCGACCTCGCCGACGCGCTCCTCGCTCATCCCGACGCGCGCGGCCAGGGCGGACGCGGCGCGGCGGACGGTCCCGGCGGCGCTCACGTGGTCCACCGGCAGCCAGGCGACGTCCTCGACGGTGCCGTCGGCGCTCACCGGGACCACGACGTGATGGTGACCCGCGTCCCGCGGCCCGGCGCGGTGTCGATCGCGAACTCCTCGACCAGCCGGCGGGCGCCCGACAGGCCGAGGCCCAGGCCGTTGCCGCTCGTCCAGCCGTCGGTCATGGCCTGGTCGAGGTCGGCGATGCCGGGGCCCTCGTCGCGGAACTCCACCCGGACGCCGGTGCGCCGCCCGCTGGTCTCGACGGACAGCAGCGCCTCGCCGCCCCCGCCGTAGATCAGCGTGTTGCGCGCGAGCTCCGAGGCGGCGGTCACGAGCTTGGTCTGGTCCACCAGCGACAGCCGCGCGCCCTGGGCGAGCGCCCGGACCGCCTGCCGCACCCGGACCACGTCGCCGTCCGTGGCGATCGCCAGCCGCTGGCCGGCGGCGGGTTCGGTGGTGGTCACGCGGTGCCGGCCTCGTCGAGGCCCAGCAGCAGGGCCTCGGGGGACGTGGCGTCCGCCGGCTCCAGCAGCCGCAGGCCCTTCTCCACGTCCAGCGCCGTGCGCACGCCGTCGAGCGACAGCCCGAGCTCGACCATCGTGATCGCCACGGCGGGCCGCATCCCGACCACGACGGTCGTCGCGTCCAGCACCCGGGAGATGCCCGCGATGGACGACAGCATCCGGCCGATGAAGCTGTCGACGATCTCCAGGCCGGAGATGTCGATGAGCACCCCCCGCGCGCCGGTCTGCGTGATCCGCTCGGCGAGGTCCTCCTGCAGCTGCAGGGCGGTCTGGTCCTGCAGGTCGACCTGGATCGACACCAGCAGCGTCGACCCGAGCTTGAGGATCGGGACGGCGTCCATCACGCCACCGGCGCCGCGACGGCCTTCGCGGACCCGTTGGCCCGCAGGGCCGCCACCAGCGCGTCGGCGAGCGTCGCCTTGGTGCTGATGTCGCCGAACTCGATGCCGAGCGCCACGATCGTCTGCGCGATCTGCGGGCGGATGCCGGAGATGGTGCACTCCGCGCCCATGAGGCGGGCGGCGACCACGGTCTTCAGCAGGTGCTGCGCGACCTGGGTGTCGACGGCCGGGACGCCGGTGATGTCGATGATCGCGTGCTCGGACCCGGTGTCGACCAGGGTCTGCAGCAGCTTCTCCATGACGACCTGGGTGCGCGCCGAGTCCAGCGTGCCGACCAGCGGCACGGCGACGACGCCCTCCCAGAGCTTCACCACGGGGGTCGACAGCTCGAGCAGCTGCTCCGCCTGCTCGGCGATGATGGCCTCCCGGGCGGCCGCGAACGACTCGAAGGTGAACAGCCCCAGGTCGTCGACGAGGCGCAGCAGCGCGGTGACGTCCGCGAGGTCCGCGGTCTGCGTCTCGCCCAGCGCGTACAGGCCGTCCTTGAGGCCGAACACCCCGACCGCCGTCTCCCGCGGCGTGAACCCGAGGCGGGCGCGACCGGCGGACAGCTCCGCGAGGAGCCCGCGCAGCTGGTCGAACGCCGGGTCGGTCAGGCGGGTGCCGCCCTGGCGCAGGCCCGCGGCGAGCGCGTCCAGGATGTCCGCCTGCTCCCGCTCGGCCTCCGCGCGGGTGGTCCGCCCGCGGAGCTCCGTGACGACCGCCTCGAGCCACGCGGCGGAGAGCTCCTCCCGCCGGCTCTCGAGGATCTGGACGAGGCGGGCGGGGTCTGCGGGCATGCGGCGGTTCTCCGTTCGGGGGGCGGCTGTGCACCTCCCTGGCGGGGGGTCGCGGGCGTGATGCTACCCCGCAGGTCAGCGGACCGCGCGGCGAGCCGCGCGCGGTACACCCCGGAACGACGGACGACCCCGGACCCTGCCGGTCGGCAGGGCCCGAGGTCGTCTCGCTCGGTCGGGCTGACAGGATTTGAACCTGCGACCCCTTGACCCCCAGTCAAGTGCGCTACCAAGCTGCGCCACAGCCCGATGGCCCCCGCAGGAGCCTCCGCAACTCTACCGTATGCGGACGGTGCCGCTGTCCCCCGCCGGCAGGTGGGCGCGCCAGGCCGACGCGACCACCACCAGGCACACCGTCGCGACCAGCGCGCCGCCGAGGAACATCTCGGGGTACGCCCAGCGGGTGGACAGCCAGGCGAGGACGGCGGGGATGAAGAACCCGAGGTACGCGACGGAGTAGTACACCGCGGTCAGGCCGGCGAGGTCGGCGGGGGTGGCGATGCGCTGCACCTCGGACAGCCCGGCGACGAGCGCCAGCCCGTACCCGGCGCCCAGCACCGCGGCCGCGACCAGCACGACCGGCAGCGCGAGGGTCCGCGACGCCCACGCCGCGAGCACCATGCCGACGACCAGCAGCGCCAGGGCCACGACCGACGCCCGCGCGCTGTGCCGGGTGTCGATGAGCCGCGCCACCGACTGCACCGCGAACCCCACGCCGAGCGTCACGACGGTCAGCAGGGCGGAGAACGCGATCGGCACGCCGCCGGCGTGCGCCCGCATCAGGCCGGGCAGCACCGCGTACGCGGACCCGACGGCGCCGAACACCCAGGGGGCGAGCGGCAGCACGACGCGCAGGAACCTCCGGTGCCCGACGGCCGGGACGCGCAGGTCGTCCGCGAGCCGCCCGCGCTCGGCCGCCGGGGTCGCCGGGTGCGTCTCGGGCACGCCGAGCACGACGAGCCCGGCGGCCACGGTCACGGCCGCGTGCAGCAGGTACGGCGTCCCGGTCCGCCACGGACCCCACTGCGCGAGCACGCCGGCCACGCCGGCGCCCAGCAGGAACCCGGCGGTCAGGGCGAGCGAGGCGCGCCGGGCACCGGAGCGCGGCTCCCCCGCGGCGGCGGACAGCTCGGCCACCCAGGTGGTGCCGACGGCCATGACGAGCCCGAGCGCGAGCCCCGACAGCACCCGCCCGACGGCCAGCGCCGGGACGGACGCCGGGCCGAGCGCGAGCACCAGCGACCCGACGATGCCGAGCGGCGCGGCCGGCAGCAGCAGCGGCCGGCGCCCGAACCGGTCGGACAGCGGCCCGCCGACCAGCAGCGCGGGCACGATGCCGAGCACGTAGGCGCCGAGCAGGACGTTGACGGTGAGCGCCGAGAGGTGGCTGACCTCCCGGTACATCACGAGCAGCGGCGTGAACTCGTTGCCGCCCCACGCGACGGCGCACATGAGGCCGGCGACGCCGAGCCAGGCACGCCGGGCCGGGACGGGGGCGACGGGCTCCTCGGCGACGGCGGCGCCCGGGCCGGCGGCGGTCGCGCGCAGGTCCGTGGCGGTCACAGCGCGGCCTCCGGTGCTCCGTGCCGGACCGCGCCGCGCGGTGCCGCTCCGTACGGTGCCGCCCCGTACGGCGCCGCCCCGTACGGCGCCGCCCCGTGCAGGTGCGCGCCGTGCAGGTGCTCCCGCAGCCGCTCCCGGAACCCGGCGGCGTCCCCGGCCTCGACGGCGGCGACCAGCTCCTCGTGCCCCTCGACGAACCCGGGCGCCCGTTCGCCGCCGGCGCCGACGGACAGCGCGATCATCCGCTGCTGGCGCTCGCGCAGGGTGACGGAGAAGTCCGTGAGCAGCGCGTTCCCGCCGGCGGCGACGACGGCCAGGTGGAACGCGGCGTCGTGCGCGGCGTACGCGTCGAGGTCCCCGGCGGCGACGGCGGCGCGCTGCTGCTCCACCAGGGCCCGCAGCTCGGCGACCAGCCGGGCCCGCGCGGCGTCCGGCCCGGCGACGACGCGGTCGACGGCGTGCGACTCGAGCAGCAGCCGCGCGTCGACGACGGCCTCGGCCTCCCCCGGGGCGACCGGGACGACCAGGGCGCCGCGCTTGGGGAACAGCCGCAGCCAGCCCTCGGCCGCCAGCCGCAGGAACGCCTCGCGCACGGGCGTGCGGCTCAGGGCGAGCTCGGCCGCGACGTCGCCCTCGCTGACCATCGACCCGGCCGGCAGCCGGCCGGTGAGCAGCGCCTCCTTGACGTGGCGGTAGGCGGTCTCGGCGGCGGGCGGTGCGGCGACGGCTTGCATGGCTACTACATGTATCTCAGCTGCATCCATGCCCGCGCGCCCGTCCAGCCGGTGGGACGGACGTGCCCAGTCCGGCCTCACCCCGGACGCCGGCCCGGAGGTCAGCCGCGGGCCGCCCGCAGCGGCTCCGGCGCCGCGTCGTCGGCACCCCGCAGCACGTCGAGGTCCGCGGCCACGAGCCCGAGCAGCACCAGGTCGACCACGAGCCCGCCCACCGCGCCCCACTGGTCCACGCGGAACAGGAAGATCTGCGTGAGCAGCAGGTTCACGACCACGGCCCGCCGGAACCACTCGTACCCGCGGGCCCGGTCCCGCCCGACGAGCCGCAGCCCGACCCCGGAGCACGCCAGGGACGCCGCGCCCGAGACGACCATCCCGGCCAGCGCCCACCACGGCAGGTCCGCGCCGCCCGCGACGAGCACGACGCCGCGGCCCACCGTGAACAGCGTCGCCAGGGCCAGCACGCCGACCGTCACCCGCGGCAGCCACCGCACGCGCACGACGCGCCGCGACGTCGCGACGACCGCGTGGGACACGGCGCCGATCGGGTCGGGCAGCTCGCGGGCGTCGTCCTCGACGGCGTCGAGCAGCGCCCGGACCTCCGCGCTGCCGTGCACGTCGCCCGCCGCGTCCACGAGAGCGCGCGCCTGCCGCCGGGCGCGCGCCGAGAACCCGCCCGCGATCCCCGCGACGGCGAGGTCGGCGGCCGCGGCGAGCGTCTCGTGCGCGTCCTGCGCCCGCCGGCCGTGGATCACCTCGCCCACCAGCACGAGCAGCACGACGACGACGTAGATCAGCGAGGCGGTGGGCGCGTAGAAGTAGTCGTTGTCGGCCGTGACGAACTTGCCGATCTCGTCCACGAACAGCCCGAAGCCGACCCCGCCGACCAGCGCCGCCAGCGGCCGCACCACCGGTCCGGCCCACGACAGCACGGCCACCACGGCGACCGCCATCAGCAGCCCGCCCCACAGCACGTGCGCGATGTGCAGCCCGTCGCCCCCGAGCTGCGGGAACCCCGTCAGCGCGAGCAGCCCGCGCGTCGCCAGCACCGTCAGGACGGTCACCGCGAGGAACCCGGCGACGTGCCGGGGGCCGGCGGGGTCGCGCGGCAGCCCGAGCACGAGCAGCGGCGACCGGCGCGGCAGCAGCGGGCGGTGGCCCGCCGTCGTGCGCGTCGTGGTCGCCGCCTCCCGCGTCACCGCTTGCGCTTCTCCCGCACCCGCACCGAGATCGAGATCGGCGAGCCCTCGAACCCGAAGGTCTCGCGCAGCCGGCGCTCGATGAACCGCCGGTACCCGGCCTCGAGGAACCCGGTCGCGAAGATGACGAACCGCGGCGGCCGCGTCGAGGCCTGCGTCGCGAACAGGATGCGCGGCTGCTTGCCGCCCCGCAGCGGGTGCGGGTGCGCGGCGACGAGCTCGCCGAGGAACGCGTTGAGCCGGCCGGTCGGCACCCGGGTGTCCCACGAGTCGAGCGCGCGGGTCAGCGCGGGGACCAGCCGGTCCGTGTGCCAGCCGGTGCGCGCGGAGATGTTCACCCGCGGCGCCCACTGGATCTGCACGAGCTCCTTCTCGATCTCGCGCTCCAGGTACGGCCGGCGGTCCTCGTCCATGAGGTCCCACTTGTTGTACGCGATGACCAGGGCGCGCCCGGCGTCGATGACCTGCTGGATCACCCGGGTGTCCTGCTCCGTCAGCGGCTGGCTGGCGTCGAGCAGCACCACGGCCACCTCGGCCTTCTCGATGGCCGCCTGGGTGCGCAGCGAGGCGTAGAAGTCCGCCCCGGACGTCTGGTGCACGCGCCGCCGGATGCCGGCGGTGTCGACGAACCACCACGGCACGCCCTTGAGCTCGACCAGCTCGTCGACCGGGTCCCGGGTGGTGCCGGCGACGTCGTCGACGACCACGCGGTTCTCCCCCAGCACCTTGTTCAGCAGCGAGGACTTGCCGACGTTCGGCCGGCCGACCAGCGCGACGCGGCGCGGGCCGCCGGGGCGCGCGGCGCCGTGCGCCGACACCGCGGGCAGCGCGGCGACGGCCGCGTCGAGCAGGTCGCCGGTGCCGCGGCCGTGCAGGGCCGAGACGGGGTGCGGCTCGCCCAGGCCCAGGCTCCACAGCTCGGCGGCGTCGGCCTCGACCCGCGGGCCGTCGACCTTGTTCGCGCACAGCACGACGGGCTTGCCGGACTTGCGCAGCAGTCGCACGACGCGCTCGTCCGTGGCGGTCGGGCCCACGGTGGCGTCCACGACGAACAGCACGGCGTCCGCCAGGGAGATCGCCACCTCGGCCTGCTCGGCGACGCGCGCCTCGATACCGGCGACGTCGACCTCCCAGCCGCCGGTGTCGACCAGGGTGAACCGGCGACCGGCCCACTCGGCCGGGTAGGACACGCGGTCGCGGGTCACGCCCGGGCGGTCCTCGACGACGGCCTCGCGGCGCCCGAGGATGCGGTTGACCAGGGTGGACTTGCCGACGTTCGGGCGCCCGACCACCGCGAGGACCGGCAGCACCGGCTCGACGGCGGGCCCGTCCTCGTCGTCGTACCCGCCGGACAGGAGGGCGACGTCCTCGTCCTCCAGGTCGTACTCGTCGAGCCCCGCCCGCAGGGCGCGCTCGCGCGCGGCGTCGTCCTCGGCCCGGGCCTCCGGGTCGAGCACGCCGGCCGCGTCGGCGTCGCCCGCCGGGAGCCCGGTGCCCTCGACGACGTCGTCGCCGTACCCGTCCTCGACGGTGCCGCTGGTGGTCGGCCGGTCCGGCCCGCTGTCACGCATGGGCACCATTGTCCCCGACGGCGGACCCCGGGACGACCGCGCCCGCGGAGCGTGTGTCCCGCGGCCGCCGGGCGCCCGCACCGCGCGGACCGGGACCGCCCGGCCGGCGCGACCCCGTCAGTCCGCCGGGAGCGTGAACCGGGCCCGCGCGGCGGCGTCGGCCACCAGCGCCGACAGGGCCGCCCGGATCGCCTCGGCCGCGGCCGCCGTGGCCTCGCGCCGCGACACGCCCTCGGCGCGCTCGACGTGCACGGGCTCGCCGAACTCGACGTGCAGCCGCCGCCGGAACCCCGGCACGTGCCCCACCGACTCCCCGGTGCGCCGGGTGCCGAGCACCGCGACGGGCACGACGGGCGCCTGCCCGTGCACCGCCAGCCACGCGACGCCCGCCCGCGCCGACGCCGCGTCGCCGCGCCCGCGGTTGCCCTCGGGGAACACGCCCACGGCGTCGCCGCGCTGCAGGACCTGCAGGGCGGTGGCCAGCGCGGCGCGGCCCCCGGACCGGTCGACGGGGATCTGCCCGGACCGGCGCAGGATGCCCGCGAACGGCCCCGTGAACATCTCCTGCTTGACGAGGATGTGCACCCGCCGCGGCGTGACGCCCGCGAGCAGCGGGCCGTCCACGACGCCGGTGTGGTTGGCGGCGAACAGCACCGGGCCGGTGGCCGGCACGTGCTCGGCGCCGACCACCCGGGTGTTCCACACGCCGTGCGCGAGCGTCACGCCGATCGCGCGGGCCCAGCCCGGGACCGGCCGCTCGGCGTAGCGGTGCTCGGCGCTCACGCGCGGGTGCCCGCGGTGCGGGCCACCACGTCGAGCACGGCCTGCACGGTCTGGTCCAGGTCCAGCGCGGAGGAGTCGACCGTCACGACGCCGTCCGCCGCCACCAGGAACTGCGACACCGTGGAGTCGTCGGCGTCCCGGCGCACCACCTGGTCGCGCGTGGCCTCGACCGCGGCGGCGTCGGCCGTGCCGTGCACCTCGCGCGCGCGCCGGGCGAGCCGGGCCTCCTCGCTCGCGGTCAGCAGCAGCCGGACGTCGGCGTCGGGCGCGATGACGGTCGTGATGTCCCGGCCCTCCGCCACGATCCCGCGCCCGCCGGAGAACGAGGACGACGCACCCTGGGCGGCGATCTCCGCGCGCTGCCGGCGGCCGAGCTCGGCGCGCACCTCCAGGTTCGTGGCGACGGCGCTCACGGCCGCGGAGATCGCGGTCTCCCGGATCGCCGCCCCGATGTCGTGCCCGTCGACGTGCACGCCGGGCTCCCGGGGGTCGACGCCCATGACCAGCGGCATCGTGCGGACGAGCTCCGCGACCGCCGCGGCGTCGGACAGCGGGACGCCGCGGTGCAGCGCCCACCACGTGGCCGCGCGGTACATCGCGCCCGTGTCCAGGTACGCCAGCCCCAGCCGCTCGGCGACCCGGCGGGACACCGTCGACTTGCCCGAGCCGGACGGCCCGTCGATCGCCACCACCAGCGTGCGCGGTGCGCTCGTCACCTCACCAACCTCCATCCGCGGGCCGTCAGCTCCGCCTCCAGGTGCGCCGAGCGCGCGGGGTCCACGGACACCGACGCCATGCCGACGGGCCGCCCCGCCGCGTGCTCGAGCTGCAGCTCCTCCAGGTTCACGCCGGCGGCGCCGACGTCGGTCAGCAGCCGGGCGAGCTCGCCCGGACGGTCCGGCACCAGGGCCGTGACCACCGCGTACCGGCGCGGGGCCCCGCCGTGCTTGCCGGGCACCAGCCCGACGCCGGCGTTGCCGTCCGCGATCAGCCGCGCGATCCGGGCCAGCGCGCCGAGCTCCACGTCCTCGGGACCGGAGGCCCGGGCGGCGCTGTCCAGCGCGCCCAGCACCTCGTCCAGGTCGTCCCGCAGCCCGGCGAGGACGTCGCGGACCGCACCGGCGTTCGCCGCGAGGATCGACGTCCACAGCGCGGGGTCGGACGACGCGATGCGCGTCACGTCCCGCAGGCCCTGCCCGGCCAGGCCGAGGGCGTCGGGCTCGGCCCCGCGCAGGCGCGCCGCGACCAGGCTGGCCGCGACCTGCGGCACGTGCGACACGGCCGCGACGGCGGCGTCGTGCGCCTCGGCGTCCATCGTCACCGGCACGCCCCCGAGGTCCGTCGCCAGCGCCCGCACCGCGAGCAGCGCGTCCGGCCGGGACTCCCCCGAGTCGACGACCACCCAGGGCCGCCCGACGAACAGGTCCGGCACCGCCGCCGCCGGGCCCGACCGCTCCCGGCCGGCCATCGGGTGCGACCCGACGTACCGGCTGAGGTCGGCGCCGGCCGCCCGCAGCTCACGCAGCACGTACCCCTTGACGCTCGCGACGTCCGTCACGACCGCCCCCGGGTGCGCCGCCAGCTCGGCGCGCACCACGTCGGCCGTGACGTCCGGCGGGGCGGCCACCACCACGAGCACCGGCTCGGCGTCCCCGGGCTCGGCCGGGCGCCCGGCGCCGACGTCGCGGGCCAGGGCCAGGGCCGTCCGCGACGGGTCGTCCAGGGTGACGTCCACGCCGTGCGTCGTCAGCGCCAGCCCGACGGAGGCGCCGAGCAGCCCGGTGCCGACGACGCGGACCGGCCCGCGGGTCGCGACGGCGGCCGCGCTCACATCCCCACCGAGGTCATGAGCGAGCCGACCTCCGCCTTGCCGAGGACGCGCGTGCGCCCGACCCGCAGGTCGCCGAGCTTGATCGGGCCGATCTGGGTGCGCAGCAGGCGGGTCACCGGGTGCCCCACCTCCTCCAGCAGCCGGCGGACCACGCGGTTGCGGCCCTCGTGCAGCACGATCTCCACCAGGCTGGCCTGCGGCGTCGCGTCGACCACGCGGAACGCGTCCACGGCCACCACGCCGTCCTCGAGCTCGACGCCCCGCTTGAGGCGCGCGCCGACCCCGCCCGGCACCCGGCCCTCGACCGTCGCCAGGTAGGTCTTCGTCACGCCGTGCGACGGGTGCGACAGCCGGTTCGCGAGCTCGCCGTCGTTCGTCAGCAGGATCAGGCCCTCGGAGTCCGCGTCGAGGCGGCCCACGTGGAACAGCCGCTCCTCGCGCCCGGCGACGAACTCGGCGAGCGACGGCCGGCCCTCGGGGTCGTGCATCGTCGAGACGACGCCCAGCGGCTTGTTCAGCGCGATCGTCACCACGGACCGGTCGAGCTGCAGCCGCAGGCCGTCGACGTGGATGACGGCCGCGCGCGGGTCCACCCGCACGCCGAGCTCGAGCACGACCTGGCCGTCGACGGACACGCGGCCCGCGGAGATCAGCTCCTCGCACGCCCGGCGCGAGCCGAGACCCGCCTGGGCGAGCACCTTCTGCAGCCGGACGCCCTCGGGGTCGTGCACGTCGACCGTCGGCTCGCTGCGCGGACGGCGCGGGGCCGCCGCGCGCGCCGGGGCCGCGGGCCAGCGGGACCCGGGGCGGCCGACGCCCTGCGCGCCGGGAC
>JAEWGQ010000304.1 GCA_023388235.1 Actinomycetes bacterium
GCGCTCGGCCTCGTGCTCCGCGACCTCCTGCGCCCGCGCGGCGGACTCGGCCGCCTCGCGCTCCGCGGCCCGCAGCTCGACCCCGCGGTCCCGCACGATCCGGACGGCCTCCTCGGGGTCGTCCACCAGGCGCAGCAGCTGCAGGTCGGCCTCGCGGATCATGCCGCGGTCCAGCACCGGCCCGCGCAGCCACTCGAGCAGCCCGGTCCAGTAGTCCGTGCCCACGAGCACGATCGGGAACTCGGTGACTTTGTGCGTCTGGACGAGCGTGAGCGCCTCGAACAGCTCGTCGAACGTCCCGAAGCCGCCGGGCAGCACGATGAAGCCCTCGGCGTACTTCACGAACATGGTCTTGCGGGCGAAGAAGTACCGGAAGTTGACGCCGAGGTCGACCCAGGGGTTCATGCCCTGCTCGAACGGCAGCTCGATGCCGAGCCCGACCGACAGGCCGCCCGCCTCGGCGGCGCCCTTGTTCGCGGCGGACATGATGCCCGGGCCGCCGCCGGTGATGACCGCGTAGCCCGCCTCCGCGAGCAGGCGGCCGACCTCCTCGCCGAGCGCGAAGTCGGGGTGCTCGGGCAGCGTGCGCGCCGAGCCGAACACGGACACCGCCGGGCCGAGCTCGGCCAGCGCACCGAAGCCCTCGACGAACTCGCTCTGGATCCGCATGACCCGCCACGGGTCGCCGTGCAGCCAGTTCGCGTCGTCGCCGCCGGACAGCAGCCGCTGGTCCGACGTGGTCGCCGGGATCTGCCCGCGCCGCAGCAGGACCGGGCCCTTGCGGTAGCCGGTGCCGGGGGCGGGAACGCCGTCGTCGCTCATGGGAGCCGACTCTACGTGCGCGGGCAGGGGGCGTGCGGGGTGCGCCGCCCCGTCCGGCGGGTGAGCGTCAGGCGGTCAGCCAGGCCCGCAGGGCGTCGTGGCAGAGCGCGAGCTGCGCGACGGGCAGCCGCTCGTCGTCCTTGTGCGCCAGCAGCGGGTCGCCGGGACCGAAGTTGACCGCCGGGACGCCGAGGGCGGAGAACCGCGCCACGTCCGTCCAGCCGTACTTCGGGGCGGGCGCGCCGCCGGTCACGCCCAGCACCGCGGCCGCGAACTCCGCGGCGGCCGGGTCGTCCAGGCCGGGGCGCGCGCCCGCCGCGGCGTCCGTGACCTCGACCTCGAACCCGTCGAACAGGTCGCGCACGTGCGCCTCGGCCTCCTCGACGGAGCGGGACGGCGCGAACCGGTAGTTGACGGTGACGACGCACCGGTCGGGCACGACGTTCGTGGCGACGCCGCCGCTGATGAGCACCGCGTTCAGCCCCTCCCGGTACACGAGGCCGTCGACCTCCACCGCGGCGGGCTCGTACGCGGCCAGGCGGGCGAGCACGGGCGCGGCGCCGTGGACGGCGTTCACCCCCGTCCACGCCCGGGCCGAGTGCGCCGCGACGCCCCGCACGCGCACCTCGGCGCGGAGCGTGCCGTTGCAGCCGCCCTCCAGCCCGGCGTCGGTCGGCTCGCACAGCACGGCGAAGTCGGCGGCCAGCCACCCGGGGTGCGTCCGCGCGATCCGGCCCAGGCCGTTGAGCGACGCGTCGACCTCCTCGTGGTCGTAGAACACCCACGTGACATCGCGCGTCGGCTCCGCGAGCGCCGCCGCCAGCGCGAGCTGCACGGCGACGCCGCCCTTCATGTCGACCGTCCCGCGGCCCCACAGCACCGCGTCCGCGCCCTCCCCCTCGAGCCGGGTCGGCAGGTTGCCGGCCACGGGCACGGTGTCGAGGTGCCCGGCGACGACCACCCGCGAGGGGCGGCCGAGGTGCGTGCGCGCGACCACCGCGTCCCCCTCGCGCAGCACCTCGAGGTGCGGGTACGCCCGCAGCGCGGCCTCGACGGCGTCGGCCAGCGCGCCCTCGGCGCCGCTCACCGAGGCGGTGTCGCAGACGGCGGCCGTGAGGCTCGTCAGGTCGGCGGTCAGGTCCAGCGCGGTGGTCGTCGTCACGCCCGCGACCCTACCGGCGCGCGTCCGGGGCCGGGCCCGGGGCGCCTAGGCTGGTGACCATGAGCGACCGCACCGCCTGGGGCTGGGGCCTGGCCACCGTGACCGACGCCGGCTCCGTCCTGGACACCTGGTACCCGCAGCCCGCCCTCGGGGACGTGCCCGACGCCGCCGAGTGCCCCGAGGAGCTCGCGGCGCTGGTGCGGGCCGACGAGCCGCGCGGGGTCCGGACCGAGACGGTGCTGACCGTGGTGGACCTCGACGCGGAGCCGGTGGACACGGCGGACGCGTACCTGCGCCTGCACCTGCTGTCGCACCGCCTGGTGCTGCCGAACGCCCTGAACCTCGACGGGCTGTTCGGCGTGCTGCCGAACGTCGTGTGGACGGACCTCGGCCCGTGCGCGGTGGACGGCTTCGAGACCACCCGCGCCCGCCTGCGCGCCGCCACGGGCCGCCCGGTGACGGTGCTCGGCGTCGACAAGTTCCCGCGGATGGTCGACTACGTGCTGCCGTCGGGCGTGCGGGTCGCCGACGCCGACCGGGTGCGGCTCGGCGCGCACCTCGCGGCCGGGACCACCGTGATGCACGAGGGCTTCGTCAACTTCAACGCGGGCACGCTCGGGACGTCGATGGTCGAGGGCCGCATCTCGCAGGGCGTCGTCGTCGGCGAGGGCTCGGACATCGGCGGCGGCGCGTCCATCATGGGCACCCTGTCCGGCGGCGGCCGCGAGCGCGTGTCGATCGGCGAGCGCTCCCTGCTCGGCGCGAACGCCGGCCTGGGCATCCCGCTCGGCGACGACTGCGTGGTGGAGGCCGGGCTCTACCTGACGGCCGGCACCAAGGTGACGCTGGTCGGCCAGGCCGGCCCGGACGGCGCCCCGCGCGTCGTGAAGGCCCGCGAGCTGTCCGGCGCGGACGGCGTCCTGTTCCGCCGCAACTCGGTCACGGGCGGCGTCGAGGCGGTGGCCCGCACGGGCACCGGCATCACGCTGAACGCGGCGCTGCACGCGAACTGACGGCCGTGGCACGGGGCTCCCGGCTCGGCTGCGCGGCGGTCACCGCGCTCGTGCTGCTGGGCGGGGCCGTCGGCGCCGTGGTGTGGACCCTCGACGGGGTGCACCCGCAGGCGGCCTCCCGCCGGTGCACCGCGACCGTGGAGGGCACCGCGTGGGAGCTGTCGGCGGACCAGGCCGACAACGCCGCGCTCATCGCCCTGACCGCCGTGCAGCGGGGGCTCCCCGCCCGCGCGGCGACGATCGGCCTGGCGACGGCGCTGCAGGAGTCGCGGCTCATCAACATCGACCACGGGGACCGGGACTCGGTCGGGCTGTTCCAGCAGCGGCCGTCGCAGGGCTGGGGCACGGTCGAGCAGATCATGGACCCCGTGTACTCGACGGGCCGGTTCTACGACGGGCTGGTGCGGGTGCCCGGGTACGCCGACCTGCCGGTCACGGAGGCCGCGCAGGCGGTGCAGCGCTCGGCGTTCCCCGAGGCGTACGCGCAGCACGAGCCGCGCTCGCGCGCGTGGGCCTCGGCGCTGACGGGCTGGTCGCCGGCGGCGCTGCAGTGCGACCTCGACCCGGTGCAGGGCCCCGGCGACCCGGACGCCGTGGTCGCGCGCGCCCGCCGGGACCTGGGCACCACCGTCTCGGCGGCGGTCGACGGCTCCGCGGACGGCGTCGCCGGCCCGGTCGTGCTGCTCGACAC
>JAEWGQ010000360.1 GCA_023388235.1 Actinomycetes bacterium
CACTTCGCCCGGCTCGGCTACGACCCCGACACCGCACCCGACGGGACCGGGGTGCGGCTGCGGCGCTGCCCGGTGCTCGACCTCGCCCGCGAGCGCGCGGACGTCGTCTGCGCCGTGCACCTCGGGCTCGCCCGCACCGTCCTGGCGCGCGCGGGCGGGCCGGTGACGGCGACCGGCCTCACGCCGTTCGCGGGCCCGGGGTGGTGCGAGCTGCACCTGGACCCGGGCCGCGGCTGACGCCGGGCGCGCCGCGGCGTCAGGCCGTGCGGAACGCCCGGGCCATCTCCCGCTGCTCGTCCAGCACCTCGCCGATGCGGGCCTGCACGGCGTCCATCCGCCCGATGGTCGTGCTGACCGCGTCGATCCC
Organism: Actinomycetes bacterium; assembly: GCA_023388235.1. Classification (GTDB taxonomy): domain Bacteria; phylum Actinomycetota; class Actinomycetes; order Actinomycetales; family Cellulomonadaceae; genus Cellulomonas. The sequence continues at coordinate 368 of JAEWGQ010000360.1, forward strand.
GCGCGCGACGGCGCCGGTGTTCGCCTGGATGTCCGCGACCTGCTGCTCGACCCGGGACGTCGCCGCCGAGGTGCCGCCGGCCAGGTCCTTGACCTCGGTGGCGACGACCGCGAACCCGCGCCCGGCCTGGCCGGCCCGGGCCGCCTCGATCGTCGCGTTCAGCGCCAGCAGGTTCGTCTGGTCGGCGATCGACGAGATCACGCGGATGACGTCGCCGACCGCGGCCGACGACTCCTCGAGCGTGCGCACCTCGTCCGCCATCGCGGCCGTCTGCGCGACGGCCTCCTCGGCGACGGACGCCGCCTCGGCGGCGCTCTGCGACAGGCGCTCGACGCTGCCGAGCAGCGCCTCGGACGCCGCGCGGTCGCGCGCGGACGCCCGCAGGATGTCGAGCCGCTGCGACACCAGCCGCGCGACGTTCCGCAGCGAGCCGCGGCGGCTGTCGCTCAGCTCGACGGACTGCGTCGTGAAGAAGTCCATCGTGCCGACCACCTCGTCGCCGACGACCACCGGCAGGCACACCCCGGACCGCACGCCGGCCCGCTGCGCGGCGGGCGCCCGCACGCAGTCGGTCAGCTCGCCCAGGTCGCGCACGAACACCAGGTCCCGCGCCCGCCACGCCCGGCCGGCCAGGCCGACGCCCTCCGCGAAGCTCGCGGACAGCGTGACCCGGCGGAACTCCTCGCCCGCCGTGCCGAACTCGACCTGGAACCGCAGCACGCGCTCGGCGGGGTCCACCGCCCAGTACGACCCGTAGTCCCAGCCGAACTCCTCGCGCACCGTGTCGAGGGCGGTCCGCAGCGCGTCCTCCTCCTCGGTGCAGGCGCCCACGCGGGTGACGGACGTCGTGACGGCCTGCTGGTCCCGGGCGACCTGCGCGATCTCCGCCGCGGCCCGGCGCGCCTCGAGCGCCTGGGAGACGGTGCGCGCGAGCACGTCCAGCACGAGCACCTGGTCCGGCCCCTCGGAGCGGACCTCGCGCGCCGCGAAGTCCATGACGGCCACCACGCGGCCCTCGCGCCACAGCGGCATCGTCATCGCACCGCGCGCGCCGTCGCGGACCGCCTGCTCGCCGCGCGCGCAGGTCGCCGGGTGCTCGCGGGCGTCGGCCAGCACCACGACGCCGTCCTGCTGCCACGCCGTCCCGCACAGCCCGACGCCCTTGGGCATCCGGAAGTCCGGGGACATCCGCGTGATCTCCGGGGAGAGCTCGCCGGACTGCGCGACGAACGCGAGGTCGCCGCGCGCCTCGTCGACCACCCACGCCGAGCCGTAGTCGTAGCCCAGCCCGGTCCGCACGACCTCCAGCACCTCCGGCAGCCCGCAGTCGGACCGCAGCCGGCCGAGCGCCCGGACGACGTCGTCCAGCGCCCGCAGCTCGCGGCCGACGCCGCCGTCCGCCGTCCCGGTCCCGGCCGCACGGCTCCGTCGCCCCAGCAGCGCCCCCATGTCCTGCTCCTCGCTCCGCACCCGGCCGCGCGTCTGCTCCGCGCGGCCACCCCCTGTGAGTGCCGTCCCCATCGGCAGCGCGCCACGCCCCCTGAGACGTCCGCCGCCGCGCCGCCCGGACGGCCCCGGCCCGGCGCGCCGGTCCGTGGGAGGATGCGGGCCATGCCCGCGACCGACCCCGCCCCGTCCGCCGCGCCCACCGCCCGCCGCTCCCTCGCGGACGTCGAGCCGCCCCTGGCGCTCGGCCCGCTCGACGGCCGGTACCGGCGGACCGTGGCCCCCCTCGTCGACCACCTGTCCGAGGCGGCGCTGAACCGCGAGCGGGTGCACGTCGAGGTCGAGTGGCTGCTGCACCTGGCGACCCGCGGCGTCGTGCCGGGCGCGCCCGTGCCGTCGCCGGCCGACCAGGCGTACCTGCGGGCGGTCGTCGCGGACTTCGGCGCGGACGACGTGGCGCGGCTCGCCGAGCTCGAGCGGACCACCGTCCACGACGTGAAGGCCGTCGAGTACTACCTCAAGGAGAAGATCGCCGCGGCGCCCGCGGTGCTCGGCGAGGGCACCGTCCTGCCGGCGCTGTCGGAGCTCGTGCACTTCTGCTGCACCAGCGAGGACGTCAACAACCTCGCGTACGCGCTCATGGTGCGCGGCGCCGTCCGCGACGTCTGGCTGCCCGGCGCGACCGGCCTCGTGGACGACCTGGCGGGGATGGCCCGCGACCTCGCGGACGTGCCGATGCTCGCGCTCACGCACGGCCAGCCCGCGACGCCGACCACGCTCGGCAAGGAGCTCGCCGTCCTCGCGCACCGGCTGCGCCGCCAGCTGCGCCGGGTCGCGGGCGCCGAGTACCTGGGCAAGCTCAACGGCGCGACCGGCACCTACGGCGCGCACGTGGTGGCCGTCCCGGGCGCCGACTGGCCGGAGGTCAGCCGCACGTTCGTCGAGCACCTCGGCCTCACGTGGAACCCGCTGACCACCCAGATCGAGTCGCACGACTGGCAGGCGGAGCTCTACGCCGACGTCGCCCGGTTCAACCGCGTGCTGCACAACCTGGCGACCGACGTGTGGACCTACATCTCCCGCGGGGTGTTCGTGCAGATCCCCGTCGCGGGCGCCACCGGCTCCTCCACGATGCCGCACAAGGTGAACCCCATCCGGTTCGAGAACGCCGAGGCCAACCTCGAGCTGTCCTGCGCCCTGTTCGACACCCTCGGCGCGACCCTCGTCACGAGCCGCCTGCAGCGCGACCTCACCGACTCGACGACGCAGCGGAACATCGGCCCCGCGTTCGGGCACGCCCTGCTGGCGGTCGACAACGTCCGCCGCGGGCTCGGGGCGCTGTCGGTCGACCGCGACCTGCTGGCGCGCGAGCTCGACCGGAACTGGGAGGTGCTGGGCGAGCCGGTGCAGTCCGCCATGCGCGCGGCCGCCGTCGCCGGCGTCACCGGCATGGAGAACCCGTACGAGCGGCTCAAGGAGCTCACCCGCGGCCGCCGGCTCACCGCCGACGACATGCGCGCGTTCATCGCGGGCCTCGGCCTGCCCGACGACGTCGCCGCCCGCCTCGGGGAGCTCACGCCGGGCACCTACACGGGCCTGGCGGCGTCGCTGGTCGAGCGGCTCGGGGACTGAGGGTCAGGGGCGGCGCCGCGCGGCGTCCCGGGCCGGCCGGCGCCGGCGCCAGAGGGCGAGCAGGCCGGCGCCGAGCAGACCGGCGGCCGCGACGAACAGCGTCGAGCGCCCGCCGTCGACGGCCGTGAGCGGGCCGCCGAAGGCGTAGTCGATCATGGCGGCGACGACCGACAGGCCGCTGAGCACCGTGAGCGCCAGGACGATCGTGTTGAGACGCTCCCCCAGCTGCGACTGCAGCAGGTCCACGGTCTCGCGGTGCGCGCTCTTGAGCTCCGCGCGGCGCCGGTCGACCTCGGTCAGGAGCTCGTCCAGCCGCCAGGCGCGGATGACCTGGGTCCAGCAGTCCTGGCCGCACGGGCTGAGGGCGGCGACCTCGTCGTGCAGCACGGCGCGGAAGGCAGCCGCGGCGTCGGTCGTCTCGGCGACGACCTCGGTCATCGCCCGCAGCTCGGCGAGGCCTGCGCCCCGCCGCCCCGCGGTGACCCGGGTCGCCTGCTTCAGCAGCTCGGCCGACCAGCGGTCCGCCGCCGCCCACGCGCCGTTCGCGAGGGCGACGACCGCCGCGAGGTCGTCGAGGGTCCCCGCGGACCCGTCCACGAGGACGGACGTGCCGATCCCGGGAGACACCAGCGCGCCGTCGGGCCGCCGCGACCCTGGCTCGAGCGCTCCGTGCAGGCTGAGCTGCCGGCACCAGCGCGTGGCGGCGTCGTCGTCCCGGGCGTCCACCGCGAGCACGCGGTGCACCCACAGCGCCTCGCCGACCTGCCCGCCCGGGGTGGGCGACCGGTACCAGTCCTCCTCGACGTGGGCGAGCGCGTCCCGCGCGAGGTCCGCGCAGACCGTGGCCAGCGCGTCCGCGAGGGTCGAGCTGGTCGCCTCCGCGAGCGCCCGCGCGTCCTCCGCCCGGCTGACGGGACGCGTGGGGACGGCGTCCAGCCGCAGGGACCCGATGCCGAACGGCGTCAGCTCGACGGTGGCGGAGCGGAACGCCAGACGCGGACCGAGCGCCGCGGACAGCGTCGACCGCACCCACGCGACCGCCGGTGCGGTCCCGGCGACGTCCGTGCCGATCACCAGGCGCGCGAGCGTCCGGGGCACGACGGTGTCACCCTCGTAGGTGTCCACGTCGAACGCGAGGCGGCTCGCGCGGCGCGCCGCACCCGCCACCTGCCACGGGACCGGCCCGACGCCCTCGACGAGGTCCCCGTGGTGCCACGCCGTGTACCACGCCCCCACGCCGCGCGCCAGGAAGGTCGGCACGTCGACGGTGAAGCCCTGGTCGAACGGCGCGACGAACGAGACGCCGGTGAGCCGGGCGTCCGCCTCGAGCCCGGGGTGCCCCTGCCCGGCGGTCGCGGCCACCCGGGCGCGCACCGCCGCCTCCACGTCGGCCAGCACCGGGGCGAGCAGCGGGAGCCAGGTCGCGGGGAACCGGTGCGCCGAGGCGTCCACGGACAGCAGGCCGCGCGTGTCGTCGTCGGCGACCGACTCCTCGAGCCACTCGGCGAGGCGGTCGAGGACGGGGCCCCCGCGCCCGGCGCGCCGGCAGGTGAGGGCGGCGAGCCGGGACTCGGCGGCGCTCCCGATGCACTCGAACGGCGTGTGCTCGCCGAGCCCGAGCAGCGCCTCGAAGGACCCGTCGAGGGACGGGTCGGCGAACAGGTCGACGTCGCCGAACGCCGCGGAGCACGCCTCCGGGGAGAGGTACGCCCGTGCACTCATCCACACGTAGAGGCACTTGGGGCAGCGCAGGCACCACGGCTTGTCCACGTTGCAGGAGTGGGTCCGGCCGAAGCCGTCCCCGGCGCGCTCGACGACCCCAAAGATCAGCGGGTCGGACAGCCCGCTCAGCAGGCTGACGTACGAGCAGCGGGACCCGGTCAGCGCGCCGAGGTAGGCGTCCAGGGCTCGTTCTGCCGCGCTGGACTTGCCCCACTGGTGGTTCACCGGCTCCCCGTCCCAGACGAGGTTCGGGACGTCCGCGCTGCGCTCGTGCCCCACGACGAGGTGGGTGTACCCCCCGGCGAGCATGACCGGCAGGGCGAGGAACACGGAGAACGGCGTCTCGGCGGCCGTCGCCGTCGAGATCCCCGGCGGGCCGTCCAGCTCGAGGTACGGGCTGTCCTCGAGGTCGTCCAGGTGCGACACGCGGACGTGGCCCTCGGAGCGCCGGCCCCCGAGCGCCACCGCCTCGATCAGCTCGTGCTGCCGCGCCGCCGTGCCGTACGTGGAGGAGGAGTAGCCCAGGGTCGTGTAGTCGATGCCCGCCTCGTCGAGCAGCTGGAGGACGGCGAGCGAGTCCTTGCCCCCGCCGCACATCACGAGGGGGCGCACCGGCGCCCCGGGGACGGCAGCGGTGACCGGCACCACCTCGGCGGCACCCACCGGCAGGGCCGGCGCGCGGTACCCGGGGAGCCCGTTCTCGTACCGCCACTGCGCCCAGACATGGTCCGCCACGAGCCCCCACAGACCGGCCAGCTCGGGCGGGACGAGGCGCGCCAGGTGCTCCGGCAGCACGACCTCGCCCGGTGCGGCGCTCAGCCCGCGGTTGAGGTCGAACAGCGCGACGTGCAGCACCGCCCGGTCGAACGCCTCGGACCCGAGGTCGGCGCGCAGGGCGTCCAGGTCGACCGAGTGGTACCAGACCGACGCGGCGTACGGGCGGCCGTCGACCGCGAAGGTGTAGCGCACGCGGTGCCCGGCCGCCTCGACGTCGACGAGCTCGAGGGCCCGCCGCCCGGGTGAGCCCGGCTCGTCGGCTCGGCGCGGCAGGGGGACGGCACTGAGCGTCACGCGGAGGGCTCCCGTCGGTGCGGTGGCGGTGGGTCTCCTCCTAGTTCGGCCGGCAGCGGGCCCTGCGGCTGGGACCGAGGTCCCGGCGGCTCAGCGGGCCGGCGTCATCGCCCGCGGCACGGCGACCGCCGCGAGCTCCGCGAGCGCCGCGGCGTACGCGGCGACGTCCCCGGCGCGCGCCGCCTCGCGGGCGCGGACC
>JAEWGQ010000435.1 GCA_023388235.1 Actinomycetes bacterium
CCCGGGTGCGGGCCGCGCTCGACCTCGGGGCGGACGCCCTGCGCGACCGGCACCTGGCGGACCGGCACGCGCTCGCCGACCGGTTCGCCCTGGACCTGGGCGGGACCGTGCCGGACCTGCCCACCGACGAGCGGGTGCGTCGCGCCGCCGCCCACCCGGACGGGCCGCTCGCCGCGGACCCCGACCTGCTGGCGCTGCTGGTCGACCACGGCCGGTACCTGCTGTCGTCCGCCTCGCGGCCCGGCGGTCTGCCGGTGACGCTGCAGGGTCTGTGGAACGACGACCTGCGGCCGCCGTGGTCGTCGGCGTACACCCTGAACATCAACACGCAGATGGCGTACTGGCCCGCCCTGCCGGCGGCGCTGCCCGAGACGGCGGAGCCGCTGCTGGACCTGGTGACCGCGCTCGCGGACCGGGGGCGCGACGCCGCGCGGCGGCTGTACGGCGCGCGGGGCTGGGTCGCCCACCACAACACCGACGCCTGGGCGAACCCGTACCCCACGGCCGGCGACGCGTCGTGGGCGCTCTGGCCGATGGGCGGGGCGTGGCTGGTGCGCCAGCTCGACGAGCACCGGCGGCACGGCCTGGCGGACGACGCGTGGCTGCGCCGGTTCTGGCCGGTCGCCCGGGGCGCGGCCGAGGCGCTGCTCGACCTGCTGGAGCCCGCCGCCGACCCCGCCGCCGGGCTGGTCACGTGGCCGTCGACGTCGCCCGAGAACCGCTTCCGCACGCCGGACGGCCCCGCGGCGCTGACCACCGGGACGGGCATGGACCGGGCCCTGGTCGCCGAGCTGTTCGACACCGTGTCCGCCGTCGCGCGCGACCTGGGGGTCGACGACCCGGTGCTCGCCGAGATCGCGGCGGCGCGCCCGCTCGTCGCGGGGCCGCGCGTGGCGCCGGATGGCACGGTCGCCGAGTGGGGGCCGGGCGCGGTGGCGGAGGACCCGCACCACCGGCACGTCTCGCACCTCGTGTTCGCGTACCCGGGCGACGGCCTCCCGGACGAGCGGCTGCGGGCCGCCGTGGCGGCGACGCTCGACCGCCGGGGTGACGACTCGACGGGCTGGTCGCTCGCCTGGAAGGCGGCGCTGCGGGCGCGTCTCGGCCAGGGCGCGCGCGTGCAGGACCTGCTCGCGCTCGCCCTGCGCCCGGCCTGGGACGCCGCCCGCGGGCCGCACGCCGGCGGGCTGTACCGCAACCTGTTCGCGGCGCACCCGCCGTACCAGGTGGACGGCAACCTCGGCCTGGTGGCCGCGGTGACGGAGGCGCTGGTGCAGAGCCACGCCGGGCGGCTGGAGCTGCTGCCGGCGCTGCCGCCGGCGCTGCGCGCGGGCCGGGTGGAGGGGCTGCTCGCGCGGCCCGGGCTGCGGGTCGACCTGGCCTGGCGGGAGGGGCGGCCGGTGACGGTGGCGCTCACGCCGGTCGCGCCGGGTGCCGCCGGCGAGCACGAGGTCGCGTGGGGATCCGACGTCCGCCGCGTGCGGGTCGTGGCCGGCCGGACCGCGCTGCTGCGCTGGGCGGGTCCGTGACCGGGAGGCGCCGGGGCCGCGCAAGCGCTTCGACTACTCATCGGTCGGTACGTTCCGACCACGTGCCGCGCGCGTGGACAGCCCCGCGGGGCGGTCGGTACAGTGGCGGCATCCCCCTTGTTGAAGCGCTTCGACGGACGAAGCCCGAGGCCTAGGCGACGACGCATGGTGAACCAGCAGCACCCCTCCGACACCCGCGGGTTCGCCGCGCTGACCGCGCGGCACGGCCTGCTCTACGGGGGCGACTACAACCCGGAGCAGTGGCCGGAGGAGGTCTGGCCCGAGGACGTCGCGCTCATGCGCGAGGCGGGCGTGAACCTCGTGACCGTCGGGGTGTTCTCGTGGGGGCGGCTCGAGCCGCAGCCCGGGCAGCTCGACCTCGGCTGGCTCGACCGCCTGCTCGACCTGCTCGCCGCCGCCGGCATCTCGGTGGACCTCGCCACCCCCTCGGCGTCCGCGCCGCCGTGGCTCGCGCACGACTTCCCCGAGACCTCGGCCGTCGACGCGTCGGGCGTCCGGATGAGCCCCGGGTCGCGCAACCACTTCTGCCCCACGTCACCGGTCTACCGCGAGCACGTGCTGCGGCTCGTCCGCGTGCTCGTCGAGCGGTACGCCGACCACCCGGCCGTCGCGATGTGGCACGTCGGCAACGAGTTCGGGCAGGTGTGCCACTGCGACCTGTGCGCCGAGGCGTTCCGCACGTGGCTGCGCGCCCGCTACGGGACGATCGAGGAGCTGAACCGCGCCTGGGGCACCGCGTTCTGGAGCCAGCACTACGGGCGCTGGTCCGAGGTCGTGCCCCCGCGGGCGGCGCCCTACCTGCACAACCCCACGCAGGAGCTCGACTTCCGGCGCTACACCTCCGACCAGCTGCGGGACCTGTACCGGATCCAGGCGGCGGTGGTCCGCGAGGCCGCGCCCGGCGTGCCGGTGACGACGAACTTCATGGGGTTCTTCCCGGGGGTGGACTACGCCTCCTGGGCCGACGACCTCGACGTCGTCGCCGACGACTGGTACTCCGACCCCGCCGACCCGCGCACCGCGGCCCGCGCCGCGCTGACGCACGACCTCATGCGCTCGCTCGGGCACGGCCGTCCCTGGGTCCTCATGGAGCAGGCCACCAGCGCGGTGAACTGGCGCCCGCACAACCTCCCGCGGTCGGCGGGCACGATGCTCGTCGACTCGCTCCGGGCCGTCGCGCACGGCGCGGACGCGGTCTGCTACTTCCAGTGGCGGCAGTCCGTCGCCGGCGCCGAGCGGTTCCACTCCGCGATGCTGCCGCACGCCGGGCCCGACACCGCGCTGCACCGCGCGGTGCGCGACCAGGGCGCGGTGCTGGCGCGCCTCCGCCGCGTGGTCGGGACGGGTGTCGCCGCCCGGGCGGCCCTCGTCTTCGACTGGTCCTCCTGGTGGGCCGGCGAGGCCCCCGGCCGGCCCAGCGACCGGCTCGGCGCCGTGGACCAGCTCCTGGCGTACTACGAGCCGCTGTGGCAGGCCGGCATCGCGGTGGACGTCGTGCACCCCGGCGCGGACCTCGAGGGCTACGACCTCGTCGCCGTGCCCTCCCTCTACCTCGTGTCCGACGAGCACGCCGCGGCCGTCGGCCGCGTCGCGGAGCGCGGCGGCGTGCTGCTCGTCGGCCCGTTCGGGGGCGTCGCCGACCCGGACGGGCACGTCCGCACCGGGCGGTTCCCGGCCCCCTGGACGGAGCTGCTCGGCACCTCCGGCGAGCAGTACCGGCCGCTGCCGGACGGCGGCGTCGCCGTGACCTCCGGCCCGTTCGGGGACTTCCGGGCGCACGACTGGTCGGAGGACCTGCGTGCCGACGACGCCGAGGTGCTGGCGAGCTACGCGGGCGCCGGCCTCGACGGCCGGCCGGCCGTGACCCGCCGCGTGCTGCCCGGCGGCGGCCAGGCCTGGTACGTGTCCACGCTGCCGCCGGCGGACGTGCTCGCGCGGATCGTCGGGGCGTGCGCCGACGCCGCGGGCCTGCACGGCCCCGTGGCCTGCCCGCCCGACGTCGAGGCCGCGCGCCGCGGCGACGTCCTGTTCCTGCTCAACCGCGGCAGCGAGCCCCGCACGGTGCACCTGCCGCACCCGGCCGTCGACCTGATCGGCGGCGCCACCACCCACGGCGACCTGGTGCTCGCGCCCGAGTCCGCCGTCGCCCTGATCGAGGAGACCCGATGAAGTTCACCGACGGCTACTGGATGACCCGGCCGGGCGTCAGCCTGCTGCGTCCGCTCGACGTCGCCGAGGTCGTCGCCGGGGACGCCTCGCTGGCGGTGTACGCCGCCACCGCGCCGCTGACCCGGCGCGGGGACACCCTGAACCGGCCGCTGGTGACCATCACGCTCGACAGCCCCGCCGAGGGCGTCATCGGCGTCACCGTCGAGCACCACCGCGGCGGCGTCGACCGCGGCCCGCGGTTCGCGCTCGCGGCGCCGTCCGCCGGCGACGTGCAGGTGGTCGTCCCGGCCGACGGACCGGCGACCCTGACCTCCGGCCCGCTCACCGCGAGCGTCGCGACCTCCGGCCCCTGGGCGCTCGACCTCGCCGTCGACGGCCGCACCGTCACGTCGTCGGACGCGCGCGGCCTGGCCCTCGTCACGGACGGCGACGGGCGGTCCTACGTGCGCGAGCAGCTCGCGCTGGGCGTCGCGGAGCAGATCTACGGCCTGGGCGAGCGCTTCACGCCGTTCCTGCGCAACGGGCAGTCCGTGGACGTCTGGAACGCCGACGGCGGCACCGCCTCCGAGCAGGCGTACAAGAACGTGCCGTTCCACCTGTCGTCCGCGGGGTACGGCGTGTTCGTCGACCACCCCGGGCTGGTGTCCTACGAGATCGGCTCCGAGGCCGTCTCCCGCACGCAGTTCAGCGTCGAGGGGCAGCGGCTGCGGTACTACGTCGTCGCCGGCCCGGACCCGAAGGACGTGCTGCGCCGCTACACCGCGCTCACCGGGCGCCCCGCGCGCGTCCCGGACTGGTCCTACGGCCTGTGGCTGTCCACGTCGTTCACCACGCAGTACGACGAGGACACGGTCATGTCGTTCATCGACGGCATGGCCGACCGCGGGCTGCCGCTGTCGGTGTTCCACTTCGACTGCTTCTGGATGCGGCAGTTCCACTGGTGCGACTTCGTGTGGGACCCGGCGACCTTCCCGGACCCGAAGGGCATGCTCGACCGGCTGCACGAGCGGGGCCTGCAGGTCTGCGTCTGGATCAACCCGTACATCGCGCAGCGCTCGCACCTGTTCGACGAGGGCCGGGAGCTGGGCTACCTCGTGACCCGGGCCGACGGCTCGGTGTGGCAGTGGGACATGTGGCAGGCCGGGATGGCGCTCGTGGACTTCACGAACCCGGAGGCCGTGGCCTGGTACCAGGGCAAGCTGCGGGCGCTGCTGGACATGGGCGTGGACTGCTTCAAGACGGACTTCGGCGAGCGGATCCCGACCGACGTGGTCTGGCACGACGGCTCCGACCCCGCCCTGATGCACAACTACTACGCGCAGGCCTACAACAAGGCCGTGTTCGACCTGCTCGAGGCCGAGCGCGGACCGGGGGAGGCCGTGCTGTTCGCCCGCTCCGCCACCGCGGGCGGGCAGCAGTTCCCGGTGCACTGGGGCGGCGACTGCGAGTCGACGTTCCCGGCCATGGCCGAGTCGCTGCGCGGCGGGCTGTCCCTGTCGCTGTCCGGCTTCGGCTACTGGTCGCACGACATCGGGGGCTTCGAGGGCACCCCCGACCCCGCCGTGTTCAAGCGCTGGCTCGCGTTCGGGCTGCTGTCGTCCCACTCGCGCCTGCACGGGTCGAGCTCCTACCGCGTGCCGTGGGCCTTCGACGAGGAGGCCGTCGACGTCACGCGGCGGTTCACCGAGCTCAAGCTGTCGCTCATGCCGTACCTGTCGGCGGTCGGCCGCGAGGCGCACGAGACCGGCGTGCCGGTGATGCGCCCGATGCTGCTCGAGTTCCCCGCCGACCG
>JAEWGQ010000390.1 GCA_023388235.1 Actinomycetes bacterium
GGGCCGGGTGGCGGGCAGAGCGGCGGGCAGGGCGGCGCCAGCACCGAGGGCGGCCACGGCCCCGGCGGCCACGGCCACGGCAGCAGCGGCCGGGACACCGCGCAGCTGCGCACGTGGCTCGCCGACACCTACGCGTCGCTGGAGGCCATGACCGACCCCGGCACCGGGCTGGTCTCCGACAACATCGGGTCCGACCTCGACCCGGCCACCGCGAGCGCGTACACGTCCCCCACGAACATCGGCGGCTCGCTGTGGTCGACGGTCGTGGCGCGCGACCTCGGCCTGGTGGACCCCGCGACCGCCCGCGACCGGCTGGCGACCACCCTGCAGACGCTGTCGACGATGGACCGGCACGACGCGTCGGGCATGTTCTACAACTGGTACGACCCGGCCACGGGCGCGCGCGTCGACACCTGGCCCGACGACGGGTCCCCGGTCGAGCACTTCCTGTCGTCGGTGGACAACGGCTGGCTCGCCGCCGCCCTGCGCGTGGTCGCGAGCGCCGAGCCCGCGCTCGCCCCGCAGGCGCAGGCGCTCTACGACTCGATGCACTTCGGCATCTACTACAACCCCGAGGGCCGGCCCGACCTCGGCGTCGGGCTGATCCGCGGCGGGTTCTGGGACGAGGAGCCGGCGGGCTGCTCGGTGCCCGGCAACTACACCGGCGGCGAGACCGTCTACTACACGTGCCACCACTACGACACGACGGTGTCCGAGACGCGCATCGCCCTGTACCTCGGCATCACCGACGGCGAGATCCCGCCCGAGGCCTACTGGGGCACGTACCGCACGTTCCCCTCGACGTGCGACTGGTCGTGGCAGGAGCAGCGTCCGAGCGGCGTGACCCGCACCTACGACGGCATCGACGTGTACGAGGGCGTGTACCACCAGGGCGACCTGGCGCTCGTGCCCGGCTGGGGCGGCTCGATGTTCGAGGCGCTGATGCCCGACATGCTCGTGCCCGAGTCCGCGTGGGCCCCGCGGTCGTGGGGCGTGAACCACCCGCTGGTCGTCGAGGCGCAGAAGCGGCACGGCCTGGACGAGGCGGGCTACGGCTACTGGGGCTTCTCCCCCGCCAGCAACCCGCACGGCGGGTACGCCGAGTACGGCGTCGACGCCCTGGGCATGCGGTCGGACGGCTACCTGTCCGACGGGACCACCGACGTCGACCTCGGGTTCGCCGGCTGCCGGGAGGCGACGAACCCCGACCCGGAGTTCGGCGACGGCGTCGTCACCCCGCACGCGGCGTTCCTGGGCCTGGAGTACGACCCGCGCGGCGTGGTGGACAACCTGCGCCGCCTCGCCGCGGACTTCGACGTCTACGGCCCGGGCGGGTTCGCCGACGCGGTGGCCGTCCGCTCCGGGACCGTCGCGCAGCGGCACCTGTCCCTGGACCAGGCGATGATCGTCGCCGCCATCGGCAACCACCTCGGGGACGGGCTGCTGCGCGACTACGTGGTCGGGCCCGACATGGAGCAGCGGCTGCGCCCGGTGCTCGCCGCCGAGGTCTTCTCGTCCGCGGCGGAGCCGGTGCTCCCGGCGGTGACCGAGCCGCGTCGCCCGGTCGGCACGCTCGACCGGCTGTCCGGCACGGGCGAGCCCGGCGCGCACCTGACCGTCACCGGCGCCACCGGGACCTGGTGCACCGCGGACGTCACGGCGGACGGCACCTGGGCGTGCGACGTGGCCCCCGTGACGACGCCCGGCGCGCAGCGCGTCACGCCGAGCACCACCAACGACGCCGGGATCACCCGCGAGGGCCGCACCGTGACGCTCAAGGTGCACGGGCGCGGCTGACCGACTACCCGGCTGGTGGTGCTGTCGACCCCCGCACCACCAGCCGGGTCGCCAGCTCGAGGTGCGCCGGGCCGCGGGACCGTTCCCGCGCCCGGTGCACCAGGGTGACGGCGGCGTCGCCCATCTCCGCGAGCGGCTGCCGGACCGTCGTCAGCGGCGGGTCGAGCCACGGGGCGACCGGCAGGTCGTCGAACCCGACGACGGACAGGTCCCGGGGGACGCGCACGCCCTGCTCGCGGGCGGCCCGCAGCACCCCGAGCGCCGTGTCGTCGCTGCTCGCGAACACCGCGGTCGGCGGGTCGTCGAGCCGCAGCAGCAGGCTCGCGGCGCGGAACCCGCCGTCCACCCCGTAGTCGCCGGTCCGGATCAGCTCGTCGTCCACCGGCACCCCGGCCTGGATCAGCGCCGTCCGGTAGCCGGCCAGCCGGGCCACCGCGTTGTCCTGGTCCTGCGGGCCGGTGATGGTCGCGATGCGCCGGTGGCCGAGCGCCACCAGGTGCGCCGTGGCATCCAGGCCGCCGCGGAAGTTCGTCGCCCCCACGACCAGCACCCCGGCGTCCGGCTCGGCGCGGGTGCGCGGGTCCACGACGACGAGCGGCACGCCCGCGCGCGCCAGGTCGGACCGCGCCCCGGCGTCGGGGACGCCCACCACGCTCACGAGCCCGTCGGTCCCCCGCTGCAGCGCGTGCCGCACCCACGACCCGCACGAGTCCGCGTCGGGGTCGACGGTGACGACCAGGTCGGCGCCCAGCCGGGACGCCGCGCGCGCCGCACCCCGGACGACCGCCTCCGCCCACGTGGCGTCGAGGTCGAGCATCCGCAGGTCCACGAACCCGGTGCGGCGGCTGCCCGACGGCCGCACCGCGTACCCGTGCCGCGCCAGCACCTCCGCGACGCGGGCGCGGGTGGCCTCCGCGACGTCCGGGCGGGAGTTCAGCACCTTGGACACGGTCGGCACCGAGACCCCGGCCTCGGCCGCGACGACGGCGAGCGGCGGGGGCGGCGGTGCGGGGTCCACAGCGCCCCACCCTAGGCCGCTGCGCCGCCGTCCCCGCGGCGGGTCCTCGCGGCCGGTCCCGCGGCCCGTCCCCGCGCCCCCGGCGGGCCGGGACCGTAGGGTCGGCGCATGGTCGTCGTGGTGGCGGGGTCGAGCGGGCTGATCGGGACGGCGCTGGTGGCGCGCCTGCGGGCCGAGGGGCACGAGGTGCGCCGGCTCGTGCGGCGACCGCCGCGGACCCCGGACGAGCACGCGTGGGACCCCGACGCCGGGGCCCTCGACCCCGCGGCGCTGGCCGGTGCTCAGGCCGTGGTGAACCTCGCCGGGGCCGGCGTGGGCGACCGCCGCCTGACCGCGGCGCGCCGGCAGGTCGTGCTGGAGTCCCGGACGCGCAGCACCGCCCTGATCGCCACCACCGCCGCCGCCCTCGACGACCCGCCGCGGGTGCTGCTGCAGGGCTCCGCGACCGGCGCGTACGGGGAGCGCGGCACGGTCGCGGTGACCGAGGCCGAGCCGTACGGCGCGACGTTCCTGGCCGGTGTCGTGCGCCGCTGGGAGGCCGCCGCCGCTCCCGCGGTCGAGCACCCCGGCATCCGGGTCGCGTTCCTGCGCACCGGCATCGTGCTGGAACCGGGCGCCGGGGCGCTCGGCCGGCTGCTGCCGCTGGTGCGGCTCGGGCTGGGCGGCCCGCTCGGGTCGGGGCGGCAGTACTGGAGCTGGATCACGCTGGAGGACGAGGTGCGGGCGATCCTGCACCTGCTCGACGCCCCGGTGCACGGCCCCGTGAACCTGGTGGCCGAGCCGGCGACGCAGCTCGACGTCGTGCGGGCGCTGGCCGAGCGGCTGCACCGGCCGGCGCTCCTGCCCGCCCCGGCGTGGGCCGTGCGGCTCGGGCTCGGGACGTTCGCGGAGGAGATCCTCGGCTCGCTGCGGGCCGTGCCCTCGGCGCTGACCGCCGCGGGCTTCGTGCACCGGCACCCGACCATCACGGACGCCGCCCGCGCCATCGTGCCGTGAGGCGCGGATCCGGCTGTGCCGTGAGGCGCGGGCCGGGGGGTGCCGTGAGGCGCGGGTCCGGCTGTGCCGTGAGGCGCGGGTCCGGCGGTGCCGTGAGGCGCGGGTCCGGCTGTGCCGCGAGGCGCGGGTCGGGCGG
>JAEWGQ010000407.1 GCA_023388235.1 Actinomycetes bacterium
ACGAGCTCCGCGCCGCGGGCGTGCGCGTGCTCGGGCTGACCAACTGGTCCGCCGAGACGTTCCACCACGCCGTCCCCGCCGCACCCGCCATCGGGCGGCTCGAGGCCGTCGTCGTCTCCGGGCAGGAGGGCGTCGCCAAGCCCGACCCGCGCATCTTCCGGCTGCTCGCGTCCCGGCACCACCTCGTCCCCGGGCGCACGGTGTTCACCGACGACAGCGCCGCCAACGTCGCCGCCGCCGACGCGCTGGGGTACGTCGGCGTGCTGTTCACCGACGCCGAGGCGCTGCGGGGCGAGCTCGTGGCGCGCGGGGTGCTGCCCGGGGCGCGCGGGGTGCTGCCCGGGGGGCGCGGAACGGAGGCGCAGGGGAGTGGGGCGGTGCCCGGGGGACGCGGGGCGGTGGCCGGAGGGCGCGGAACCGCGTGACCGGGGCGCGCCGGGTCCTGCACAGGAGGCGGCGCGGTGCGGTGGTCCCCACCCGGGTGGGCGGGGCCGGCCGGGAGACCCGGCCTGGTCGGTAGCGTCCCGGCATGCCCGACCTCGAGGAGCGTCCCGCCGACGTGGCCCCCGCCGCGCCGCCCACGGGGCTGCCCGTCTACGGCGCCGACGGCCGGTGCGACCTCTCCGAGCAGCAGCAGGTGCACGCCGTCGCCCAGGCAGCCCCCGGCCCCGGCCTGGCCGCGTGGCTCGCCGGCCTCGACGTCGCGGCGCTCCCCAGCGCGGTCGTCGTGGAGGTCGCCGCCGCCTGGCACCGACTGAGCGCGTACTGCCACGCCGGGCTGCTGCAGGCCGCGGGTGAGCTCGGCGACCGGCCCGAGATGCGTCCGCCCTGGTCACCCTGGGCCGGAGCCGCACCCGGGGTGACGTGCGTCGCCGGGGACGAGCTCTCGATGCGGCTCGCGGAGTCCCGCCCGGCGTGCCACCGCCTCGTGCGCGACGGCGCCCTGCTCGGCACCGTCCTCATGGCCACCGGCACGGCCCTGGCGTCCGGGCGGATCGACCCGCCGAAGGCCGCCGTCCTGAGCCAGCGCCTCGCCGGCGTGGCGCACCAGGTCGCGCACGCGGTCGAGGACGAGGTGCTGCCCGACGCCGAGCGCTGCACCCGCGACCAGTTCGCCCGGCGGGTCGAACGCGCGCTCATCGAGGCCGACCCCGACGGCGCCCTCGACCGGCACGCCCAGGCACGCAGCACCCGGCGCGTCACCCGTCCCCGGAACCAGCCCGACGGCATGGCCTCGATGTGGCTGCTGCTCGCCGCCGAGGACGCCGCGCGGGTGGACGGCGTGCTCGCCCGCGCGGCCCGGTCGGCGAAGGCGCTCGGCGACGCGCGGACGCTGGACCAGCTCCGCGCGGACGGGCTGCGGGACCTGGTCGTCGGCGACGTCCCGCTGCTCGGCGTGCCCGCGACCGCCGCCGAGGGGCCACCGGAGCCGGGGGGCGTCCCGGAGTCCGCCGGGCCGGGCGGGCGCACCGACGCCCCGGAGGCCACCACCCCCGTCGAACGAGACCCCGGGCCGCCGGCACCCGCAGCAGCACCGCCGCCGCGCGCCACCGATCCCGCCACCGATCCCGCCCGCACGGGCTGCCCCACGTGCACCGGCCGGCCCGGTGCCGAGGTGCGGGTCACCATCGCCGCCTCGACCCTCCTCGGACTCGACGAGGACCCCGCGGAGCTCGACGGGTACGGGCCCGTCGACGCCGTGCGCGCCCGCGCGCTCGCCGCGGACGGCGTCTGGCGGCGGATCGTCACCGACCCCCGCGGAGTCGTCCTCGAGACCGGCCGGACCCGGTACCGGCCCTCCGCCGCCCTCGCCGAGCACGTACGCACCCGCGACGCCACCTGCGCCGCGCCGGGCTGCCCCGCATCCGCCTGGCGCGTCGACCTCGACCACACCGTCGAGTTCCGGCCCCGACCCGGGAGCCCACCGGGAGCACCCGTGGGGGAGACCAGCGCCGCCAACCTCGGGCCGCTGTGCCGCCGGCACCACCGGCTCAAGACCGACGGCGGCTTCCGGCTGCGGCAGCCGGAACCCGGGCTCTTCGAGTGGACCACACCGGCCGGGCACCGGTACCTCGTGCGGCCCGGAGCCGGACGCTCCCGCGACGTGACCACCGCAGCCGCCGACGCGCCACCGCCGTTCTAGGCGCCGCACGCCCCCGTCCCGACCCGGAGGTCGACGCGGGAGCGGTGCGCGGCGGCGACCGCGCGGCGGCCGTCACCGGGCCGGGCTCAGGGCGCGCGGGACCGTGCACCGACCGCACGCCCTAGGATCGGTGGTCATGCGCCTGCTCTTCGCCGGGACGCCCGCGGTGGCGCTGCCGTCGCTCGACGCCCTGCTCGCCAGCCGACACGAGGTCGTCGCCGTCCTCACCCGACCCGACGCCCGCGCCGGCCGCGGCCGCACGCTGACACCCAGCCCGGTGAAGCAGCGTGCGCTCGAGGCGGGCATCGAGGTGCTCACCCCGACGACGCTGCGCGACCCCGAGCTGCAGGAGCGCCTCGCCGCGCTGGCGCCGGACGCCGCCCCTGTCGTCGCGTACGGGAACCTCGTACCGCCGGAGGTGCTCGACCTCCCGCGGCACGGTTGGGTGAACCTGCACTTCTCGGTGCTCCCCGCGTGGCGGGGCGCGGCGCCCGTCCAGCACGCGATCATCGCGGGCGACGAGGTGACGGGGGCGTCGACGTTCCGGATCGAGGCCGGACTCGACACCGGCCCCGTCTACGGCACGCTGACCGAGACGATCCGCCCGACCGATACCGCGGGGGACCTGCTGGCGCGCCTGGCTGACGCGGGCTCGGGCCTGCTGGTGCGGACGCTCGACGCGCTGGAGGAGGGCATCCTCACGCCGGTGCCCCAGCCCGGTGACGGCATCAGCGTGGCTCCGCGCCTCAGCACCGAGGACGCGCAGGTGCGCTGGCGCCACCCGGCGATGGCCGTGGACCGCCGCATCCGCGGCTGCACGCCCGCGCCCGGCGCGTGGACGACCCTGCCCGACGGTTCCCGCCTCGGACTCGGGCCGGTGCGGCTCGCTGCGGAGGTGACGGGTCTGGCGCCCGGCGCGGTGCACGTCGGACGCGGCGAGGTCCTGGTGGGCACCGGCACCCACGCCGTCCGGCTGGGCGAGGTCCGCCCCGCGGGCAAGAAGGCGATGGCGGCGGCGGACTGGGCGCGTGGCGCGCGGCTCCCCGAGGACGCGGTGCTCGGCGCGGAGGTGGGCGCGTGAGCGGCACCGGCGATGGCGGGCAGCGCGGGGGCGGCGGCGAGCGACGGTCCGGCCCCGGCGACCGCGGAGGGT
>JAEWGQ010000409.1 GCA_023388235.1 Actinomycetes bacterium
GACCTCATCACGGGCGCCGAGCAGCCGCTGGCCTACGCGCGGGTGGACCTGGTGCCCGACGACGAGGGCAACCCGGTGGTGCTGGAGCTCGGCCTGATCGAGCCGCGGCTGTCGTTCCGGGAGGTGCCGGAGGCGGTCGACCGGTTCGCGGACGCGATCCTGCGCCGCCTCTGACCGCCGCCCCGGCCCCGGGACGCCGAACGGGCGCCGCCCCCCGAGGGGGACGGCGCCCGTTTCGTGCTGGGGTGGCTAACGGGACTTGAACCCGCGACCCCCTGGACCACAACCAGGTGCTCTACCAACTGAGCTATAGCCACCATCGGCCCGGTCCGTCCGCGAGGACGACCCGTGCGCGACCCCGGAGCACCGGGGCCGACGAAAAGTGTACCGGGTCCGGCGGGGTCCTCAGGACGCGGACGTCGAGGACCGGTGCGCGGCGGCCACGGAGGTCGCCTCGATCTGCGCGGCGACCGCCTTGGCGGCCTTGGAGTCCGGGCCGGGCTGGGGCACGAGGAGCGCGGCGCGGTAGTACCGGAGCTCGTCGATCGACTCCAGGATGTCGGCCAGCGCGCGGTGCCCGCCGTGCTTCTGCGGGGAGGCGAAGTACACGCGCGGGTACCAGCGGCGCGCGAGCTCCTTGATGGAGGAGACGTCGATCACGCGGTAGTGCAGGTGGCCGACGAGCTCGGGCATGTCGCGGTCGAGGAACACCTTGTCGGTGCCCACGGAGTTGCCGGCCAGTGGCGCCTTGCCGGGCTCGGGCACCCACTGCCGCACGTACTCCAGGACCTGCGCCTGGGCGTCGGCGAGCGTCGTCCCCGACGCGAGCGCCTCGAGCAGGCCGGACGTGGTGTGCATGGTCCGCACGAAGTCGCCCATCTGCGCGAGGGCCTCCGCGGGCGGGGCGATGACGACGTCGACGCCGTCGCCGAGCACGTTCAGCTCGGAGTCGGTGACGACGGCCGCGACCTCGACCAGCGCGTCGGACACGGAGTCGAGTCCGGTCATCTCGCAGTCGATCCAGACGATGCGGTCGCTGCTGCCGTTGCCGTTGCCCAGGGTGCTCACCGGATCAGGGTACGGGTGAGCCCGCCGGACCGTGGTCCGACGGGCTCACCCGGTGGTGTTCAGCGGATCGCGGCGACCGCGGTGGTCCCCGCGAGCAGCCCGCGCAGGCGCGGGAGCGTCCGCCGGGGTTCGGGCGGTCGACCGCGGGTCGCGGCGGACGGTCTGCGTCGCCGCGCGCCGCCCGCGTGCCGGGACTGCAGCCGGGCGGACTCGAGGCGCTCGGCGTGGTCGGCCCGGATCAGGTCGTAGGTGAAGGAGGGGTGCATGGTGGTGGTCCTGTCGTGCTGCTGGAGGGGGCCTGGCCGGGCCCCGGGACGCACCGCGGTGATCCCTACGGTTCCACCGCGCACCCCGCGCGGTCACGCGATTTACGCGCCCGGCGGCTCAGGGCACGAGGGCGAAGCCGGTGCTCCAGGACGTCTGCCCGGACGCGGCGAGCGTCATCTGCAGGAACCCGAGCGCCTCGAGCTCCCGGGCCCGGCTCAGGGGCCCGGCGTCCGCCGCGCGCAGGCCGCCGCCCTCGACGACGGCGGCGAGCGCGGCCTTGGCGTCCGCGTCGTCGCCGGCGACGAGCACGGTGGTGGGCTGGTCGCCGACGGTGCCCGCGGCGAGCGCCCCGGCGAAGGTCGTGTTGAAGGCCTTGAGCACGCGCGCCTGCGGCAGCCGCTCGGCGAGCTCGGCGGCGGCCGACGACCCGGCGGGGACGACGAGGGAGTCGAAGGTGGCGAAGTCGACGGGGTTGCTGACGTCGACGACGACCCGGCCGGCGAAGCCGTCGGCGTACCGGCCGGCGACCTCGGCGAGCGCGGCGTAGGGGAGGGCGAGCACGACGACGTCGCCCGTCACCCGGTCCCCGACGGTGCCGGCGGTGACCGCGGGGTCGACGGCGGCGGCCGCGGCGGGGTCGCGGGTGAGCACCTGGACGTCCGCGCCGGCGCGCAGGGCGATCCGGGCGACCGCCGCGCCGATGTTGCCCGCGCCGATGATGGTGATGCTGGTCATGTCCTGCTCCTCCGGTCGGGCGGCAACGGGTGTTGTCGCGACAACCAGTCTCGACGTGGGCGGTTGAATCGTCAACCGTTCCGGTAGGCTGGGGGCATGACCGACGACCCGCGCTGGCTCAGCACCCGCGAGCTGCAGGCGTGGACGCGCCTGGAGGCGGTCGCCGAGCTGCTGCCCGCGGCGCTCGACCAGCAGCTGCAGCGCGACGCCGACCTGTCGCACTACGACTACCTCGTGCTCGCCAAGCTGTCCGAGGCGCCGGGCCGGACCCTGCGGATGAGCGCGCTCGCGGCCGGCACCAACGCCAGCCTGCCCCGGCTGTCGCACGTCGCGGCGCGCCTCGAGGCCCGCGGGTACCTCACCCGCGCCCGCAGCGCGGACGACCGGCGCGCGACGCTGGCGGCGCTGACCGAGGCCGGCTGGGCGAAGGTGGTCGCCACGGCGCCCTCCCACGTCGCCGAGGTGCGCCGGCTGGTCGTCGACCGCCTCGCGCCCGAGCAGGTCGCCCAGCTCGACGCGATCGCGCTCGCGGTGCTGGAGGCGCTCGACCCGGAGAACCGCCTCCAGGCCCGCAACCCCGTCGCCGACCCGCCCGCGGCCTGCGCCGCGCAGGAGCCCGGCGCGGCCTGAGC
>JAEWGQ010000033.1 GCA_023388235.1 Actinomycetes bacterium
GCGTTCGACGTGCAGCCCACCGACGCGCTGTGGCTCGACCCGCAGGAGCGCGTGCGCATCTGGTGACGCCGGACCGGTGCCGGGCGACCCCGAGCCCGAGCCGGGCGCCGCCGAGCCCGAGTCGGGCGAACCCGGACCGGAGCCGGGCGCCGCCGAACCCAAGCCGGGCGACCCCGGGCCGGTTGCGGGCGCGCCCGATCCGGCCGGCACCCCGGCCGTGGTGGTGCCGCCGCTCACCAGATCCGCACGCGCTCCTCGGGCGCGAGGTAGAGGCCGTCACCGGGCTGCACGTCGAACGCCTGGTAGAACTCGTCGACGTTCCGCACGACGGCGTTGCACCGGACCTCGTCGGGGGAGTGCGGGTCCACGGCGAGCCGGCGGATGACCTCCTCGTCGCGGCCCTTCGAGCGCCAGACCTGCGCCCAGCCGAGCAGCACGCGCTGCACGGCGGTGAGCCCGTCGACGACCGGCGCGTCGTCCAGGGAGGTGCCGAGCGCGATGCGGTACGCCTTCAGCGCGATGGACAGCCCGCCGAGGTCGCCGATGTTCTCGCCGATGGTGAGCGCGCCGTTGACGTGGTGCGAGCCGTGCAGCTGGGCGGGGGAGAACGCGTCGTACTGGGCGATCAGCGCGGAGGTGCGCTTCTCGAACTCCGCGCGGTCGGACTCGGTCCACCAGTCCTCGAGGCGGCCCTGGCCGTCGTACTTCGAGCCCTGGTCGTCGAACCCGTGCCCGATCTCGTGCCCGATGACCGCGCCGATGCCGCCGTAGTTCACCGCGTCGTCCGCGTCGGCGTCGAAGAACGGCGGCTGCAGGATCGCCGCGGGGAACACGATCTCGTTCATCCCCGGGTTGTAGTAGGCGTTGACGGTCTGCGGCGTCATGAACCACTCGTCGCGGTCGATGGGCCGGCCGATCTTGCCGAGCTCGTGGTCCTGCTCGAAGGCGGCGGCGCGGCGCACGTTGCCGACGAGGTCGTCGGCGCGGACCTCGAGGCCCGAGTAGTCGCGCCACTTCACGGGGTACCCGATCTTCGGGGTGAACGCGTCGAGCTTGGCGAGCGCCTTGGCCTTGGTCTCCTCGCCCATCCAGTCGAGGCCGGTGATGGACTCCCGGTACGCCTCGACGAGGTGCCCGACGAGCTGCTCCATCCGCTCCTTGTGCGCGGGCGGGAAGTGCCGCGCGACGTAGACCTCGCCCACGGCCTCGCCGAGCACGCCCTGCACCAGGGACACGCCGCGCTTCCAGCGGTCCCGCAGCTCCTGCGCGCCGGTCAGGGTGCGGCCGTGGAAGTCGAAGTTCGCCTCGACGAGCGCGGACGACAGGTAGGGCGCCCGCGACGTGATGGCGTGGTAGGCGAGCCACGCCTGCCAGTCCTCGACGGGCTCGGACGCCCAGAGCGCGGCGAACGCGGTGGCGAAGGACGGCTCCCGCACGACGAGCGTGTCGAGGGCGCCCTCCGGTGCGCCGAGCGCACGGGCCCAGGCGGCCCAGTCGAGGCCCGGCGCCGCGTCGGCCAGCGCCGCGAGCGTCGTCGGGTTGTAGGTGAGGTCGGCGTCCCGGTCCTTGACGACGTCCCAGTGCCCGGCGGCGATGCGCGTCTCCAGCGCCACGACCCGGGCCGCGGCGTCCTGCGCCGCCGCGTCATCGGCGGACCAGCCGCCGAGGCGCAGCATGCGGGCGACGTGCGGCTGGTAGGCGGCGAGCACCGAGGCGTACTGCTCGTCCCGGTAGTACGACTCGTCGGGCAGGCCGAGGCCCGCCTGGTACAGGTAGACGACGTAGCGCTCGGGGTCCTTGGCGTCGTTGTCCACCCAGAACCCGGTGCCGCCGGCCGCGCCGGTGCGCTGGAGCGTCCCGAGCACCTCGGTGAGGGCCTCGCGGGTGGTGGCCCGCTCGATCGCGTCGAGGTCGGGACGCAGCGGCTCGACGCCGGCGGCCTCGACCGCGTCGGTGTCCATGAAGCTCGCGTACAGCGCGCCGATCTGGGCCTGCACGCCGGTGGCCTCGGCGGCGGCGCCGGCCTCGACGATGATGTCGCGCACCTGCTCCTCGGCCTGGTCGTGCAGCGCGCGGAAGGAGCCGTCCACGGCGCGGTCGGCGGGGATCTCGTGCTCCGCCACCCAGCGGCCGTTGACGTGGGCGTACAGGTCGTCCTGCGGGCGGACCGCGGGGTCGAGGGCGGTGAGGTCGATGCCGCTGCGGGTCATGGTGGGCGGGGGTCCCTTCTGTCGCGCGGGCGCACGGACGCGCACCGGAGGTCAGCCTAGGACGTGCGCCCGCGCCCGGCCGAGGTGGTCCACAGGCCGTCGCGCTCCGGCGGGCGGGCCCGGGTGTGCGGCAGGATGGGCCCATGCGTATCCATGTCGCCGCCGACCACGCCGGTTACGAGCTCAAGGTCGCGCTCGTCGAGCACCTCCGCGCCGCCTCGCACGAGGTCGTCGACCACGGTGCCGCCGAGTACGACCCCCAGGACGACTACCCCGCCGTGTGCTTCGCCGCGGGCGAGGCCGTCGTCGCCGACCCCGGCAGCCTGGGCGTCGTCATCGGCGGCTCCGGCAACGGCGAGCAGATCGCCGCGAACAAGGTCACCGGGGTGCGCGCCGCCCTCGCGTGGAACCAGGACACCGCGCGGCTCGCCCGCCAGCACAACGACGCGAACGTCGTGGCGATCGGCGCCCGCCAGCACTCGGTGGACGAGGCGCTCGAGCTGGTCGACGCGTTCGTCGCGGAGCCCTTCAGCCAGGACCCGCGGCACCAGCGCCGGATCGACCAGCTCGCCGCGTACGAGGCCGCCCGCGCCTGACGCCGGCCGGGCGGCGGGAGGTCCCGCCGCCCGCCCGCGTCAGAACACCCAGGGGCAGACCGGGGCGACCGGCCACCCGAACGCGGTGGCCGCGCGGTGCAGCACGTCCGGCCGCGCCGCGCCGACCTGGCCGACCGCGGCGAGGGCCGCGAGGCTGCGCCCGCCGAGGTAGGCGGCGCCGAGCTCCCGGACGTCGAGCTCCAGGTCGGCCGGCCCGTCCGCCGGATCGACCCGCGCCCCGTACGTGCCGTCCGCGCCCGCGTCGCCCGTCACCAGGCGCCACGTCCCGGCGTTCGCCGGCAGCAGCGCGTCGCGGACCCCGAGCGTGACGTCCAGCGGCGCGGCGTACCGGCGCGCGGCGAGCGCCACGGGGACGTCGAGCAGCCGCACCCACAGGTTGTCCGTGACGCGGGGCACCGGACGCCGCGTGTCGACCAGCAGCGCGAGCAGCGGGTCGTCGACGGCGAGCATGCCGGTGCGCACCGACGTCGTCAGGTCCAGGTCGAGCAGGAACGCCCACAGCCGGTGCGCGGCCGCCGCGTCCACGGCCGCGGACTGCCGGACCTCGACGGTGTACCCGGGACCGCCGTCCTCCCACTTCTGGGTGCGCCGCACGATCGCGTACCCGCGCGGCGCACCGGCGGCGTCGTGCACGGTGACGAGGCGGGCCGGCTCCCCGCCGCGGCGCCACGCGGGCGGGTCGGCGACGGCGATCCGGCGCAGCGCGTCCGAGCCGCGCCGGATCCAGCCGGGCCGGCCGTGCGACGCCGCCGCTTCCACCTGGTCGACGAGGGCCTCGTGCCGCTCGGCGTCGAGCGACTCGAACCGGACGGCCAGGTCGGCCGACCCCGGGACGTCGCGCAGCGCCGCGCCGCGCGGCACGGTGAGCCGCACGTCGTCCGCGGCGGACCCGTACCCGAACCGGCCGTAGATGCCGGGCTCGGCGGCGAACAGCGCGGACACCGGCTCGCCGCGTCCCAGCGAGCGGTCCAGGTGCGCGCGGATCATCGTGGTCAGCAGGCCGCGGCGGCGGTGGTCCGGCCGCACGCCCACCCAGGTCAGCCCCGCGCACGGCACCGCGCCGCCGGGCACGGGCAGCTCGAACGCGTACGAGCCGTGCACGGCGACGAGCTCGCCGCCGTCGGCCTCGACCGCGACCGCGCGCTCCACGGGCACGGCGAACGGGACCGCGGCCTCGGTGGCGGGGTCGGTGGCGGCCTCGGCGAACGCCATCGCGTCGATCGCGCGGTACTCGGCGACGCGGTCCGGGGTGATCTCGGTCAGCCGGTATCCGGCCGGTGCGGTGCTCATGACGCCATCCTGACCGGACCGGGCGCCCGGGGGCACGCCGTTTTCGCTGGTCGGCACCACGGCGCGGGATCTGTCCCGCCGCGGCGGCCCTCGTCTACCCTCGCGGCATGAGCCAGCCGGACGGGACCGACGCCACCGCGTGGCACCGTCGGACCGCGGGGTCGCGGGACCGCGTCCAGGGGCTGCTGCGCCGGTGGGGCCTGGGGTCGCAGCGGGCGCTGACGCTGCTGCTCGTGGC
>JAEWGQ010000040.1 GCA_023388235.1 Actinomycetes bacterium
GGCCCAGGCCCGCGCGGCCAGGGGTGCACGCGCCGACGGCGACGGGTCGCGCGGGGGCGGGGGGACGGCGTCGGGCAGGGCGGGACGCGGGGACGACGGCCCCGAGGGAACAAGCGACCCGGTGGCGGCGTTGGGGCTGCTGCGCGAGGCGGCGGCCGAGCACACCGAGGTGTGGCTCGAGCTGGTCGGCTCGCGCGGCGCCCTGGAGCGGCGGCGCGTGCGTCCCGTCCGGGTGGACGGCGGACGCGTGCGCGTGGTCGACACCGCCCGGGACGCCGAGATCGTCGTCGCCGCGCACCGCGTGGCCGCGGTCGCCCCTGTCGAGACCCGCTCGAGGACGGAGCCCGCATGACCCCCGACACCGCCCGCCGCACCCCGGCGGAGACCCGGCGATGACCGACGGGCCCCTGATCGTCCAGAGCGACAAGACCCTCCTGCTCGAGGTCGACCACGACCGCGCGGAGGCCTGCCGGCGCGCCATCGCGCCGTTCGCGGAGCTCGAGCGCGCGCCCGAGCACGTGCACACCTACCGGCTGACCCCGCTCGGCCTGTGGAACGCCCGCGCGGCCGGGCACGACGCCGAGCAGGTCGTGGACGTGCTGCTGGAGTTCTCGCGCTACCCGGTGCCGCACGCGCTGCTGGTGGACGTCGCCGAGACCATGTCGCGGTACGGGCGGCTGCAGCTCGTGGCGCACCCGGTGCACGGCCTGGTGCTGCACGCCCTCGACGCCGCCGTCCTCGCCGAGGTGCTGCGCTCGAAGCGCACCGCCGGCCTGGTGGGCGAGCGGATCGACGCGACCGACGTCGTCGTGCACGCCTCCGAGCGCGGCACGCTCAAGCAGGCGCTGCTCAAGCTCGGCTGGCCCGCCGAGGACCTCGCGGGCTACGTCGACGGCGAGGCGCACCCGATCGACCTGGACACCTCCGGCGCGTCCGACCCCGCCCCCGACGGCGCGCCCCGCCCGTGGCAGCTCCGGCCGTACCAGGCCGAGGCCGCCGACGGCTTCTGGCACGGCGGCTCGGGCGTCGTCGTGCTGCCCTGCGGCGCCGGCAAGACCCTGGTCGGCGCGGCCGCGATGGCCCGGTCGAAGACCACCACGCTCATCCTCGTGACGAACACCGTGTCCGCCCGGCAGTGGCGCGACGAGCTCGTGCGCCGGACCACGCTGACCCCGGACGAGATCGGCGAGTACTCGGGCTCCCGCAAGGAGATCCGGCCGGTGACGATCGCGACCTACCAGGTGCTCACGACGCGCCGCAAGGGCGTCTACCCGCACCTGGAGCTCCTGGACGCGCGCGACTGGGGCCTGGTCGTCTACGACGAGGTGCACCTGCTGCCCGCGCCGATCTTCCGGATGACCGCCGACCTGCAGGCCCGCCGCCGCCTGGGCCTGACCGCCACGCTGGTGCGCGAGGACGGGCGCGAGGACGAGGTGTTCAGCCTCATCGGCCCCAAGCGCTACGACGCGCCGTGGAAGGACATCGAGGCCCAGGGCTACATCGCGCCCGCGGACTGCGTCGAGGTGCGCCTCACGCTGCCCGACCGGGACCGGATGCTCTACGCGACCGCCGAGCCGGAGGACAAGTACCGCCTCGCGGCGAGCGCCCCCGGCAAGACCGACGTCGTCAAGCAGCTGGTGGCGCAGCACGCCGGGGAGCCGCTGCTGGTGATCGGCCAGTACATCGACCAGCTCGAGGAGCTCGCGGCCGACATCGGCGCGCCGGTCATCACCGGGGCGACCACCGTCAACGAGCGGCAGCGGCTGTTCGACGCCTTCCGCGCGGGCGAGATCACGACGCTCGTGGTGTCCAAGGTCGCGAACTTCTCCATCGACCTGCCGGAGGCCTCGGTCGCCATCCAGGTCTCGGGGTCCTTCGGGTCCCGCCAGGAGGAGGCCCAGCGGCTCGGCCGCCTGCTGCGCCCCAAGGGCGACGGGCGCACCGCGCACTTCTACGCGGTGGTGGCCCGGGACACCGTCGACCAGGACTTCGCCGCCCACCGGCAGCGGTTCCTGGCCGAGCAGGGCTACGCCTACCGGATCGTCGACGCGGAGGACCTGGAGCAGCCCGCCTGAGCCCGGGAACCTCCGGGGGCCCGTCCTCGTTGCGACGGGTGCACGCCCTCAGAGAGGATCATCGGGTGCCGTCGTCGTCCCGTGGCTGGTCAGCCGTCGTCCCGCTGCTCACGGTGCTGCTCGCGGCGCCCCTGCTGGCCGGGGCCGCGCCCGCGGCGCCCGCGCTGTCCGCCGCGCCGGTCGTGCCGGCTGCGGCTGCCGCGCCGGTCGTGCCGGCCGCGCCCGCCGCGGCGCCGCTGCCCGCGTCCGGCCCGCTGACGCTCGCCGGGGAGATCACCGACGACGCCGGCGTGCTCGGCGCGGACGCCGGCACGGTCCAGGCCGCGCTCGACCAGCTGGCCGAGGCGACGCCGTACCAGCTGTACGTCGTGTACGTGGACACGTTCGGCGACCTGTCCCCCGAGGCGTGGGTGCAGGCCACCGCCGCGCAGACCGGGCTGGGCTCGCAGGACCTCGTGCTGGCGGTCGCCGTCGACCAGCGGAACTACCAGCTCGCGCCCGAGTCCGTCGGCGACCTCTCCCGCGGGGAGCTCGACCGCGTGTCGAACGACGTCGAGGACCGGCTGCGCGACGACGACTGGGCCGGCGCCGCGGTGACCGCCGCCGACGGCATCCGCGAGGCCGCGACCGGCGGGGGCGGCGGCTCGGCCCTCGGCTGGCTGTTCGTCGGCGGCCTGCTCGTCATCGCCGTGCTGACGGCCGTCGGGTGGGCGCGCGCCCGCCGCCGCACCCCGGCCC
>JAEWGQ010000075.1 GCA_023388235.1 Actinomycetes bacterium
GCCACGAGACCCCCGCGCCGACCGCGCAGCCCGCACCCGCCGCGCCCGGCGCCCTGCCCGCGCCCGGCGCGCCCCTGGCCCCCGCCCGCCTGTCGGCCCGCGGCGTGGTCAAGCACTTCGGCCCGACCACCGCGCTCGCGGGCGTCGACCTCGACGTCGCGCCCGGCGAGTCGGTCGCGGTGATGGGCCCCTCCGGGTCCGGCAAGTCGACGCTGCTGCACTGCCTGGCGGGCATCCTCGTGCCGGACGCGGGCACCGTCGCGCTGTCCGGCCGCGGGCTGCACGACCTCGACGAGCGGCAGCGCTCCCTGGTCCGCCGGCGGCAGTACGGGTTCGTGTTCCAGTTCGGGCAGCTGCTCTCCGAGCTGCCGGCCGTCGAGAACGTGGCCCTCGCGCCGATGCTGCTGGGCACCTCCCGCAAGGAGGCGACCGCCCTGGCGGCGCGCTGGCTCGGGTCGCTCGGCCTCGCCGGGATGGAGCACCGCCGCCCCGGCGAGCTGTCCGGCGGGCAGGCGCAGCGGGTGGCGGTGGCGCGGGCGCTCATCACCGGGCCGGAGGTGGTGTTCGCCGACGAGCCGACCGGTGCGCTGGACCAGGCCACCGGGCAGGACGTCATGCGCGTGCTGACCGAGACGACCCGGCTGGCCGGCGCGTCGCTGGTGCTGGTCACGCACGACGCGGACGTCGCGGCGTGGTGCGACCGGCGCGTGGAGGTGCGCGACGGCCGCGTGGTCGCGGACGTCCGGCGCGATGCCGCGGCCCGGGGGGCGCACCCGGCGGGCGGTGCGCGGTGAGCGCCGTGCTCGCGCTCGCCCCGCGGTTGCGCCGGGCGGGCGGACGGGACAGCGCCCTGACGACGGCGCTGGCCGTCGCCGCGTTCGCCGTGATGACGGCGCTGACGCTGTCGGTGGTCGGCGGGCTCATGGGGTTCCAGGGCCGCGCCGCGCACCCCGCCGACGCGTACCAGCGGGAGAACGCCGACTCCTACGTGATCCTCGCGTGGACGGCCGTGGTGCTGCTGGTCGTGCCGCTGCTGACGCTCGGCGGCTCGGCCGCCCGGCTGGGCGTCGCGCGCCGGGACGCGCGCCTGGCGACGCTGCGGCTGCTCGGCGTGACGCCGCGCGAGGTGGTGGCGCTGACCGTCGTCGAGACGGCGTGGCAGGGCCTGGTGGGCGCCGTCGCCGGCATCGCCGGGTACGTCGTGCTGCTGCCGGTGTGGACGCGGGTGCCGTTCCAGGGCTCGACGTTCGGCGTCGGGGAGCTGTGGGTCGGGTGGCCGGTCCTGCTCGCCGCGTGCGCGGTCGTGCCGCTGCTCGCCGTGGTGTCGGGCGTCGTGTCGCTGCGGCGCGTGGTGGTGTCCCCGCTCGGCGTCGCGCGCCGGCAGACGCCGCCGCGCCTGCGCGCCGTGCGGGCGGTGGTCGCGGTGCTGGCGATGGGCCTGTTCATGGTCGTGTCGGCGTCGCTGGGCGCGCTCGGGGCCGCGGCCGTGGCGTTCGCCATCGGGTCGCTCGCCCTGGGCTTCATGGCGCTGAACCTGATCGGCCCGTGGGTGCTCGGCCTGGTCGGCCGGCTGCGGGTGCGCTGGGCGCGGACGCCCGCGCAGCTCCTGGCCGCGCGGCGGCTCGTGGACGACCCGCGCGCGACGTGGCGGGTGGTCGGCGGGCTGGGGCTGGCCGGGTTCGTCGCCGGGGCGCTGGCCGTGGTGCCGGTGATCCAGTCCGCGCTCGAGGGGGAGGACGCCGCCGTCGACACGTACGCCGGGGACCTCATGCGCGGCGCGCTGCTCACGCTGGTCATCACGTTCCTGGTGGCCGCGGCGTCGGCCGGCATCACCCAGGCGGCCTCGGTGCTGGACCGGCGCCGGGAGTACGCGCTGCAGGTGCTCGCCGGCACCCCCGTGGAGCTGCTGGACCAGGTGCGGCGCCGCGAGGTGCTGATGCCGATGCTCCTCGTCGCCGTGGGGTCGGCCGCCGCGGCGGTGGTCATGCTGTCCCCGGTGCTCGGGCTGGCGGGGGTCTCGGACCCCAGCGGGCTGCTGCTGCTCGTGGTCTGCCTCGCCGGCGGGTGCCTGCTGGTGCTCGGCGCGACCGAGACGTCGCGTCCGCTGCTCCGCACCGTCCTGGCGGAGACGCAGGTCAGGCCCGACTGAGCCGCCGGGCTCCCCCGAACGGGTGACGGGGGACGATCCGCTCGCCGCGCGCACAACCGCTTCCCCGGTGATCCTGGTGTCTCCCGTCGAGGAGGTCACCCGTGAGCGAGCAGTCCCCGGACCGTGCGCGCCCGGACGACCCCGGGGCCACCGCGCCGGCCCCCGGCGCCCGCCCGCGCGACCGGGCGATCCGGCGCGGCACGGTGCTCGGCGGCCGGTACGTGCTCGCCGAGCGGCTGGGCCGCGGCGGCATGGCCGAGGTGTACGCCGCCCGCGACGAGGTGCTCGGGCGGGACGTCGCGGTCAAGGTCTTCCACCCGTCGGCGGCAGGGCGCGCCGACGACGAGCGGCACCGCGCGGAGATGCGGCTGCTGGCGCGGCTGAGCCACCCCGGCCTGGTGACGATCTTCGACGCGGGCAGCACCGAGCTCCCCGACGCCGAGCAGCAGGACTTCCTCGTCATGGAGCTCGTCCGCGGCCCGTCGCTCGCCGCCCGGGTGGCCGCCGGCCCGCTGCCCGCCGACGAGGCCGCCGTGGTCGGCGCGCACGTCGCCGAGGCGCTCGCGTACATCCACGACGAGGGCGTGGTGCACCGGGACGTGAAGCCGGCCAACATCCTGCTGCCCCCCGAGGAGCGCTCCGGGTCGACCGTGCCGTGGACCAAGCTCGCGGACTTCGGCATCGCCCGGGCCCGCAGCGAGGAGCACCTCACCGTCACGGGCGAGCTGCTGGGGACGCCGTCGTACCTCAGCCCCGAGCAGGCGACGGGCGGGCCGCTGACCCCGGCGTCCGACGTGTACGCGCTGGGCCTGGTGCTGGTCGAGTGCCTGACCGGCGAGCGGGCGTTCCCGGGCACGCCCATCGCCTCAGCGGTGGCGCGCCTGCACCGGCCGCCGCCCGTCCCGACGCACCTCGGCCCGCGGTGGGCCGGCCTGATGACCGCGATGACGGCGCTCGACCCGGCGGACCGTCCCTCCGCGATGGCCGTGTCCGAGGAGCTGCGGGCGCTGCTGCGCCCCGGCGCGCTCGGGATCGGCCCCGTGCGCGGTGACGCGGGCGCGGCGCCCGTCGCCCCGGACGACGAGGGGGCACCGACGCTGGCCGTGCCCGTCGCGGCGCTCGCCGCGGCCACGCCGCTCGATGCGGGGGC
>JAEWGQ010000114.1 GCA_023388235.1 Actinomycetes bacterium
GGCCGCCAGCGCGCGACGTCCAGGGCGGTGAGCGCCTCGGTCGCGCGGGCGAGCGCGCCGGTGAGGTCGCGCTCGGCGTCGGCGAGCGTCCCGACGTGGCCCACGAGGGCGTCGCGCCACGGCGGCACGGCGTGCACCCGCCAGGTCACCAGGTGGCCGGCCTCGTAGACGCTGCCGAACACCTCGACGTGCGGGACGGCCGCGAAGTCGCCGTCGGCGGTGCTGATGAGCACCGCCTCGCCGGCCTCCTGCGCCGGGCCGGCGACGACGGCGGGCACACCGGCGGGGTCGCCCGGGGCCGGCAGCACGGCCGCGACGGTCCGCGGGCCGCTCGCCCAGGCCGCCACGAGGTCGGCGAGCGTCGCGCCCCCGGCGCCCGTGCCGGGTGCGGAGCCGCCGACGGCCTCGACCCGGTGCGGCTCGTCGTCGCCCTGCACCGCGTCGAGGGTGCGCTGCACCGGGCCGGAGCCCGGTCCCGGCTCGGCGAGCCACAGGGCGAGCAGCACGGAGCGCGGCAGGTCGAGAGCATGGTCCACGCCACCAACGTACGTCCCCGTGCCCGCGGCGCCGGGCGGCTAGGGTCTGGTGTCCATGACCGACGTGCTCGACCTGCAGGACGTGACCATCCGGCGCGGCACCACCACGATCCTGGACGGGCTGTCGTGGACCGTCCGCGAGGGGGAGCGCTGGGTGGTGCTCGGCCGCAACGGCGCGGGCAAGACCACGGTGCTGCAGGTCGCGTCGGGCCGGATGCACCCCACGTCCGGCACCGCCGACCTGCTCGGGTCGCGCCTGGGCCGGGTGGACGTGTTCGAGCTCCGGCCGCGCATCGGCCTGGCCAGCGCGGCGCTCGCCGAGCGCATCCCGCCCGGCGAGGTCGTGCGGGACGTCGTGCTCACGGCGGCGTACGGCATGACGGGCCGGTGGCGCGAGTCCTACGAGAGCGTGGACGAGGCCCGGGCGGACGACCTGATGGCGGCGTTCGGCGTCGCCCGGTTCGCGGACCGGCGGTACGGGACGCTCAGCGAGGGCGAGCGCAAGCGCGTGCAGATCGCCCGGGCGCTCATGAGCGACCCGGAGCTGCTGCTGCTCGACGAGCCGGCCGCCGGCCTGGACCTCGGCGGGCGCGAGGAGCTGGTCGCGGCGCTCGCGGAGCTGGCCGCCGACCGGCGCTCCCCGGTGCTCGTGCTCGTCACCCACCACGTCGAGGAGATCCCGCCGGGCTTCACGCACCTGCTGCTGCTCGCGGACGGCCGGGTGCACGCCGCCGGGCCGGTGGACGAGGTCCTGACCTCGGAGAACCTGTCGGCGGCGTTCGGCACGTCGCTGCAGGTCGAGCGGGCGGGCGACCGGTGGACGGCGCGCGGCACCCGCTGAGACGGGCCGTCCCGCTCCCTCAGTGAAGAGTCAAGGAATCGTCTAGGATCGTTCCTGAGCGGCCGAGTCCCGCCGCCCACGACGACGGCGCCCGCGGGGCGGGCGCCACCCCACGGAAGGGGGCCGACGATGAGCTGGCTCTGGTGGCTCGGCGGCGCGCTGCTGCTGGGCGTGGCCGAGATGTTCACGCTCGACCTGATCTTCCTCATGCTGGCCGGCGGCGCGCTCGCCGGTGCGGCGGCCGCGGCCCTCGGGCTCTCGCTGGCCTGGCAGATCGTCATCGCCGCCGTCACCTCGCTGCTGCTGCTGTTCGCGCTGCGGCCGTTCCTGCTGCGCCGCCTGCGCCAGCGGACCGAGCTGGTGGAGACCAACTCCGCCGCGCTCGTGGGCCGGCCCGCGCTCGTGGTGGCGCCGACGGACGCGCTCGGCGGCCGCGTGAAGCTGTCCGGCGAGGTCTGGTCGGCCCGCGCGGCCGTCGAGGGTGCCGCGTTCCCCGCCGGCGCCGAGGTGCGCGTCGCCCGGATCGACGGCGCCACCGCCGTGGTCGAGGCGGTGCCGCGGCCCGCGGAGCCCGGGACCCCGGGGGCGCCCGCCGGGATCTGACGCACGACCGCCGCACCGGCAGCCCCGGGCGGCGTGGGAGGGAGACGGCGGCCGGCCGGCCACCGTCGCGGACGACGTCGGCGCACCGCGCGTGGGCCGAGGCAGGAGGAACGCAGTGGACGACCCGAACGTCGGCACCATCGTCGGGTGGGTGTTCGTCGCCATCCTGGCGATCTTCGTGGTGGTGACCCTGGTCCGCGCCGTGCGGATCGTGCCGCAGACGGTGGCCCTGCTCGTGGAGCGGCTCGGCCGCTACCACCGCACGATGGACGCCGGCCTGCACCTGATCGTGCCGTTCATCGACCGCGTCCGGGCGGGCGTCGACCTGCGCGAGCAGGTGGTGTCCTTCCCGCCGCAGCCGGTGATCACCTCCGACAACCTCGTCGTGAGCATCGACACGGTCATCTACTTCCAGGTGACCGAGCCGAAGTCGGCGGTCTACGAGATCGCCAACTACATCACCGGCATCGAGCAGCTCACGGTCACGACGCTCCGCAACGTCATCGGCTCGATGGACCTGGAGCAGACCCTGACGTCGCGCGACCAGATCAACGGCCAGCTGCGCGGCGTCCTCGACGAGGCGACCGGCAAGTGGGGCATCCGCGTGAACCGCGTCGAGCTCAAGAGCATCGACCCGCCCGCCTCGGTGCAGGGCGCGATGGAGCAGCAGATGCGCGCCGAGCGCGACCGCCGCGCGGCGATCCTCACGGCCGAGGGCGTCAAGCAGTCCCAGATCCTCACGGCCGAGGGCGAGAAGCAGGCCGCGATCCTGCGGGCCGAGGGCGCGGCGCAGTCCGCGATCCTCACCGCCGAGGGCGAGTCCCGGGCGATCCTGCAGGTGTTCGACGCGGTGCACCGCGGCGACGCCGACCCGAAGCTGCTGGCGTACCAGTACCTGCAGGCGCTGCCGAAGCTCGCGTCGACCCCGGCGAACAAGGTGTGGATCGTGCCGTCGGAGCTCACCGGCGCCCTCGGGCAGCTGGCGCAGGGCTTCGCGGGGGCGTTCGGCGGTGCTGCCGCCCCGGCCGCGCCGTCGTCCGGCCGGGCCGCGGGGGAGTCGCCCCTGTCGCCCGACGACCTGCCGCCCGTGGCGCTGACCGACCCGAAGGAGGCCCTGGCCGAGGCCCGGCGCGAGTCGGAGGCGGCCACCGCCGACGCGACCAGCGCCGGGACGTTCAGCGGCCGGCCGTTCGACCCGGTGGCCGAGGCCGGTCAGCGGCCGCGGCACGGCACCACGCACCCGCTCCCGCCGGAGCCCGCCGCCGGTGAGCACCCGGAGCCGGGGGTGCCGCCCGTCCAGCCCTGACCCGGGCCGCCCCGCCCGGGGTCCGGGACACCCGACGCCCGCCGCGCCCGTGAGGGCCGGCGGGCGTCGTCGTGCGCGCGGGGCGGCGACCCGCCGACTGGACGAGTGAGTGCTCACTCACTTATGCTCGGGGCGTGCAGGAGACCAGGGGCGGGCGGGCGCGGCCGATGAGCCGCGACGAGCGGCGCGCCGCCATCGCCCTGGCGACCGTCCCGCTGCTGGAGCAGCACGGCGCCCAGGTCTCGACGCGGCAGATCGCCCTCGCCGCCGGCGTCGCGGAGGGCACCCTGTTCCGCGCGTTCGACGACAAGATGGAGCTGCTGACCGCCGCCGCCGAGCGCGCCCTGGACCCCACGTCCGGCGTCGCCGAGCTCGACGCGCTGCCGCCCGCCGGCAGCCTCGCGGGGGAGCTCACCCAGGTCGCCCAGCTGCTCACCGAGCGCGGGCGGCGCATCCGCCGGGTCATGCTCGCCGTCCACGCCATGATGGCGTCCGACGAGGGCCGGCGCGCCGCCGCCGTCCGGGCCGCCCGCGGCGCCGACGTGTTCGGCCGCCCCGGCCA
>JAEWGQ010000122.1 GCA_023388235.1 Actinomycetes bacterium
TCCCACAGCCGCGCCCACGCGGCCGGCCGGCGCAGGAGCCCGGTGCTCGCGACCCCGAGCGCACGCCAGCGCCGGCCCACGAGCCGGTCCGCGAGCACGAGGAGGCCGAGGGCGCGCGCCGACCGGAGGACGGCCGGCACCGCCCGCCGCAGCACCCGCCGCACCACGGCCGGGGGTCCCTGCTCCCGCGGGCCCGTGGGATCGAGCAGGACCACGCACCCGACGCGACCCGGGCGGTGCAGGGCGAGCTCGATCGCGAGCAGCCCGCCCAGGGAGTGCCCGACGACCCCGTCGTACGACGCCCCGCCGAGCACGTCGTCGAGGCCGGCCGCGAGCACGGGCTCCCGCCAGGCGTCCCGCACGTCGAGCACGGCGTCCGAGCCCCGCGCCCGCAGCACGTCCCGCAGGGCGTCGAAGGAGGCCGCAGGGCAGGCCCACCCCGGCAGCACGAGCCAGCGGAACGGCGCCGTGCTCCCGGACCCTCCCGCGCCGGCGGCCGGAGCGGGCGCGTCAGCTCCCACCGTCGTCCCAGCCCATCTGGCCCGCCGCCCACACCAGCCCGTACGGCATCATGGCGCGCGCACCCACCCAGTTGTGGTTCAGCCCGGCGTAGATGCGGAGCGTCGTGGGCCGGCCGCTCGCCCGCAGCGCCCGCTCGATCGCGCGCGCCGCGGCCGGCGACTCCGAGTCGCCGAGCGCGAGGAACACGGGCTGGCCGGACGGCTGGGGTCCCCGTCCGGCGAGCACCCGGGGCGTGTCGTCCGCCGTCGCGCCGGGGTCGGCCAGCACCTGGTCGGTGTACGGCCCGGCGTAGGGCATCAGCGAGATCACCCCGCCGAAGACCTCCGGGTGGTGCAGCGCGCCGACGAGCGCGGCCAGGCCGCCCGCGGACATGCCGGCGAGCACCCGCTGCCCCGCCTCCGGGCGGGTCCGCAGGGTCGTGTCGGCCCAGTGCACCACGTCCTCGCGGACGAACCGCTCGAGCTGGGGCCCGCCCGGGATGTCGAGCGGCTCGCTGTCGACGGGCGCGGCCGACCCCGCGTTCAGGTCGGGCGCGACCACGACCACGGGGGGCATGTACCCCGTGCTGATGAGCTCGTCCAGCGTGCGGTCCAGCATGCCGCCGGAGAACCAGTCCGCCGCCGTCCCGGGCGCGCCGTGCAGCGCGTACACGACGGGGTAGCGGGTCCCGGCACCGGGAGCGTCGTAGTCCGGCGGCAGGTACACCCACGCGGCCGAGTCCGGGACGTCGTCGCTCGTGGACGGGATCGTCACCTGGTAGGCGTAGCCGTGCTCCGCGTCGGTGACCCTGCCCTCCACCGGCGCGGCGGGATCCCGGGCCGGGCCGGCCGCCCCGGGCCCCTCGGCGGTGCCCCCGGTACCCGTGCGCGTCTGCACCCACCGCTGGGCCGCCGCCACCGAGGGGATGTACCCCACCCAGGTGTTCACGCCGAGGGCCACCGCCAGCACCAGGAGCACCACGTCGCCCGCCGCGAGCGCGCCGGTGACCAGGCGGCGCCGCGGGGCACCGCGGCGCCGGACGCGGTGCCGGCGCCACACGAGCAGGACGACCAGCGCAGCGGCGACGAGCAGCGCGATCACGGTCGGCCAGTAGGTGCTGAGCAGGTCACCGCCGGCGGTCGGCGACCGCAGCGAGGCGGGCAGGTCGATCGGGGCGTCGGGGTCCATCGGTCTCCTTGACGGCGGGGGCAGGCGGGTCAGCGCCCGGTCTCGAGGACGACGCCGTACCGCGCGACGCTGGTCACGGGCAGCGCCGAGGCGAACCCCGGGACGTCCTCCGACACGGTGATCGCCACGAACCGGGCGCCGGCGGCGACGGGGACGTCCACGCGCCGGCCGCCCGGGCCGCGGCTCCAGCGGCACCCGGGGTCGCCGGCGCAGCGGCGGGTCGCCACCGCGCGCACGGGCTGCCCGTCGCCGTCGACGTGGTCGAAGAAGGTCACGTCGACGCGGGCGTCCCGGCCGACGCCGCCCGTGAGGATCTCCACGGCGCCCGCGCGCGGACGGGTGGCCGGGAAGTCGGCACGCGTGCGCGGGCGCGCTGGGACGGGCGACCGCCGGATCGTGCCGGTGTCCGCGGAGTACCACGCGTACGACGCCGGCCGGACCCGGGCGCCGTCGACGGTGATCGTCGGCGGGCCGGCGTCGGGGACGGCCTCACCCCGCCGCCCGGCATCCGCGCCCGCGAGCACCAGGACCAGCGCCGCGGCGGTGAGGGTCGCGACCCCGAGGGCCCGTCCCCGCTGCACCGGTCACCACCCCGCAGCCGGACGGAGGAACGGGAACGCCAGGCTCTGCCGGATGGTGGTCCCCGTCAGCATCATCACCACGCGGTCCACCCCGAGGCCGAGGCCGCCGGTGGGCGGCATGCCGAACTCGAGCGCGGCGAGGAACTCCTCGTCGAGCTGCATCGCCTCCGGGTCGCCCCCGGCCGCGAGCACCGACTGGCGGGTCAGGCGCTCCCGCTGGTCGACGGGGTCCGTGAGCTCGGAGTACGCCGTGCCGAGCTCGGTGCCGAACGCGACCAGGTCCCAGCGCTCGGCGAGGCGCGGGTCGTCGCGGTGCCGCCGGGCCAGCGGCGAGGTCTCGACCGGGAAGTCCGTGTAGAACGTCGGTCCCTGGGTCGAGGGCTCCACGAGGTCCTCGTACAGGGCGGTCACCAGGTCCCCCGCGCTCGCGCCGGCGGGTGCCGGCAGGCCGTGGTGCGCGCAGACCGCGCGGAGCTCGGCGACGGACGTCGACGGGGTGATCGCCGCGCCGGTCGCGGCCGCCACGGCGGCGTGCACGGGGACGACCGGCCACGGCCCGTCCAGGCGGACCACCTCTCCCCCGGGCCGCCGGGCGACCGGCGCCCCGTGCACCGCCTCCGCCATCGCGAGCACGACGGCGCGCGCCAGGTCCCGCATCGCGTGGAAGTCCGCGAACGCCTCGTAGACCTCGACGGAGGTGAACTCCGGGTTGTGCGTCGCATCGGCGCCCTCGTTGCGGAAGTTCCGCCCGATCTCGTAGACCCGCTCGAGACCGCCGACGCACAGGCGCTTGAGCGCGAGCTCCGGGGCGATCCGCAGCGTCAGGTCCATGTCGTACGCGTGGATCCGGGTGCGGAACGGCCGGGCGTTGGCGCCGCCGTGCACCCGCTGCAGGATCGGCGTCTCGACCTCGACGAACCGCCGGGCGTCGAGCTCCGCGCGCAGGGCGCGCACAGCCGCGGACCTGCTGAGCACCAGGGCCCTGCTCGCGCTGCTGGTCGCGAGGTCGACGTGCCGCAGCCGCAGCCGGGTGTCCGGGTCCGTGAGCCCGGTCCGGGCGCCGGGCAGGGGCTGCAGCGACTTGGCGGCGAGCTGCCACCGCGCGGCGTCGACGCTCAGCGTGCCCCGCCGCGTGGCGACGACCTCCCCCCGGACGGCCACGAGGTCGCCGCGGTCGACCGTGCGGGTCAGCGGCGACGCGTCCGCGCAGCCGTCGCGCCGCACGACGACCTGGAGCTGCGTGCTCCCCTCGCGCAGGTCGAGGAACGTGATCCCGCCGTGCCGCCGGCGCCCGACCACGCGGCCCACGACGGCGACCTCCACCCCGGTGCGCGCACCGGGGGCCAGGCCGGCGAACCGCCGCACGACCTCCTCGACCGCGGTGTCCCGGTCGACCGCGACCGGGAACGGGTCGATGCCCGCCGCGCGCAGCGCCGCCAGGTTGGCGTGCCTGCTGCGCTGCTGGTCGGTCAGCCGCGGCGCCGGGGGCACCGGCGGCGGCGCGGCCTCCAGCGTGCGGACCTCGTCGGCGAACGAGGCGTGCGCCCCGGCGCTCCGGGACGCCGGGGACGCGGCCGCGCCGCCGGCCCCGGCGCGGCCGGCCAGGGTGAGGAAGCCCTCGGCGCGCGCCGCGGCCCACAGCACCCGGACCACCGGCGTCCCGGAGTCGTGGCAGAGCAGCCGCCGGTGCCAGTGCGGCTGGTACCTCGCGTTCGACCGGTACAGCTGGTCGAGCTGCCAGAACCGCGACAGGGCGAGCACGCCCCGGCGCTGCGCGCGGGCGAGCGGCCCGGCCCCGATCCTGGCGCCGCGCTCCAGCACCTCCCGGAACACGGCGAAGTTCAGCGACACCCGGCGCACGCCCAGCTGGGGCCCGGCGTGCAGCAGCTCGCTCACCATCGCCTCCGTCACGCCGTTCACCGCGTCCGGGCAGCGCCGCATCAGGTCGAGCGACAGCCCGTCGCGCCCCCAGGGCACCAGGCCGAGCAGCCCGCGGACGCACCCGTCGGCATCGGTCGCGGTGACGACGACGTACCGCGCGTCGCCCGGGTCGCCGAACCGGTCGAGCGCCATCGAGAAGCCGCGCTCGACGGCGCCGCTGCGCCACGTCGTGGCGAGCCGGGCGAGGACGTCGAGCTCCTCGCGGGGGACGTCCTGCGCCCGCCGTGCGACCACGGTGTACCCGCTGCGCCGGCACCGGCCGACGGCGCTCCGCACGGGATCCATGCCGGGGCCCGACAGCGAGAACCCGTCCACGTCGACGACGGCCTCGTCGCCCAGCGGCACGGTGCTCATGCCCGCCGCCGCGTACGCCCGTGCCCCGCGCTCGGACGCGCCGAGCACGGCGCCGGGCCACCCGTACCGGTGCAGGGTCCGCTGCCACGCCGCGATCGCGTCCGGCCACCGGTGCGGGTCGCCGAGCGGGTCGCCGCAGGCCACGGCGATCCCCGAGAACACGCCGTAGCTCACGCCCGCGCGTCCGTCGTCGGTGAGCACCACCGAGCGGTCGCGCCGGGTCGCGAAGTAGCCGAGCGAGTCCGAGCCGTCCGTGAGCAGCAGGTCGCGGACCCGCAGCTCGTCCGCCGGCGACATGGGCCGCCGCACCCGCGACGACCGCAGGAAGATCGCGACCGCGAGGGCGATCCCGGTCCCCGAGACCGTCGTGACGACGTCGACCACGCGCTGCGGCGGGCTGCCGGCGATGTTGTCCAGCACCAGCTGGTTCGGCGACGACCCGATCACGGTGTTGACCACCCACCACCACCGGTCGGACACGCTGCGCAGGGTGCCCGGGTCCCGGTCGATCAGCAGCCACGCGACCACGACGGCGACGGCGAAGCCCGCGAGCAGGGTCGTCAGGGCCAGCCGGACGGACCCCGGCGGCGTCCGGACGGTGAACGCGTGCCGGCACCGGACGACGAGGACGACGATGCCGAGGGCCACCGCCGCCGCCACGGCCTCGGACACCGGGAACCAGCGCGCGCCCGGCTCGCCGAGCAGCGGAGCGAGACCCTCGCGCGGCGCGACGACGACGACGGCCAGGGCGTAGGCGAGCACGACGGGGACGAAGAACGCGAGGGCGAGCCACATCCCCAGGCGCTTGCGCGCGGCGACGGCGTGGCCGATCGCCAGCAGGAGCCCCGCGTTGAAGAGCGTCGGCACCGCCGTGAGCCACAGGGCGTCGAGGTGGTAGACCGCCAACCAGACACCGCTGCTGAACGTGAGCCGCGGGACGGCCGTCACCAGCAGGAACAGCCCGGCGGCCTGCAGCGCGCGCCCGAGCCACAGCGGCACGCGCTGCCGCCCGGGCCGGGCGGGTGCGGCCTGCGGCGTGGTGCGCCGCGGGGCCACCGCGCTCCGCGCCGTCACGTCCACGGTGCGGGCCGGACGCTCGAGCGTGTCGGAGCTGTTCATGATGCTCCCGAGTCAACGACGCCGGGGCGGCGGCTGTCGTCGGAGCACGGTATGGACGCGCCTGGCCTGCTGGGCCGCACGGGACCGCCAGGTGGCTGGGCCGGGTCCACCCGTGGGCGGAGCCCGGGCGGGTCAGCCCGCCGGGCGCAGCGGCAGCCGCATCGCGAGGACGAACCCGCCCCCGTCGCTCGCGGCGGTGACGTCGCCCCCGAGCAGCTCCGCCCGCTCGCGCAGCCCGAGGATGCCGACCCCCGAGCCGGGCAGCGACGGCGCGGCGCCCCCTGCCCCCTCCGGCGCCGGGCCGTTCCGCACCTCGGCGACGACCTCGTGCGGGGTGCAGGTCGCCCGGACCACGACGTCCGCGCCCGGCGCGTGCTTGCGGACGTTCGTCAGGCCCTCCTGGACGAAGCGGAACAGCGCGCGCTGCACCGGGAGCGGCAGGTCGCCGGGCACCGCCACCTCGCTGCGGACGGTGAGCCCGCTGGCCCCGATCAGCGCCGGGAGGTCGGCGAGGACCGGCTGCGGGTGCACCGTCACCGCGACGTCCCCCGCCGCCCGCAGCACGCCCACCATCTCGCGCAGCTCGTCCAGCGTCGCGACGCTCAGCTCGCGCACCGTGCGCGCGAACTCCCGGGTCTCGGCGTCGCGCGCGGCCACCTGCTGCGCGCCCGCCTGCACCGCGATCAGCGACACCTGGTGGCTGACCACGTCGTGCATCTCCCGGGCGAGCATCGCCCGCTCGCGCGCCACCGCCGCGGCCGCGGCCTGCTCCCGCTCCTGGTCGCGGGCGCGGTCCAGCTCGTCGACCCGCGCCGAGAGCTCCCTGCGGGTCCGCACGAGCAGGCCGAGCGCGATGGGCCCCAGGGCGAAGAACAGGCCGTACACCGTCTCGAGCAGGGCGTCGTCGAACGCGATCGACGCGTCGGTCACGTAGTCGCCGAAGCTGAGGAACATGGCCAGGCCGGCCACCACGAGGACCCACTGCCGCTCGGCGCGGGCCGCGAGCGCGTACAGCGCCAGCACGGACGGCACGACCGCGACGCCGTCGAACGCCGCCGGCACGGTCGCCAGCCACGCGACCAGCGGCCAGCGCCGGCGCAGCACGAGCGCCCCGACGGCGAGCACCGCGAGCGCCTGCCCGCCGCCCGTCGCGTACCGGACGCCCGAGAGCGCGTCCACGAGCCCCGCGGCGAGCACCAGCACGTCGACGACCACCGGGGCGCGGGCCACGCGCACCACCGCGCCGAGCCGCCCGGCCCACGACGTCGCGGGCCGGGCGTCAGCCACGCAGCAACCCGAGCTGGTCCGCGACGAGCGCCGCCTCGACCCGGCTGCTCACGCCGAACGCCTCCAGCAGCGCGGACACGTCGTCCTTGATCGTCCCGACGCTCATCCCGAGCTCGTCCGCGATCTGCGCGTTCGTCCAGCCGCACGCGAGCCGGCGCACCACCTGCCGCTGCCGGTCCGTCAGCTCCGGCCGGTCCGCCGCGGGACGGGGCCGCCGGGGGAACAGCGCGCTCCGGTCGACGCCCGGCGCCAGGACCAGCCCGCCCTCGGCCAGCACGTGCACCGCCCGGATCAGCCACGCGGGGTCGGAGTCCTTGAGCAGGAACCCCGACGCGCCCCGGGCGAGCGCCAGCGCCAGGTACTCCTCGGTGTCGAAGGTGGTGAGCATCGCGACGACCGGGGGCGCCTCGAGCAGCATCAGCTGGTCGAGCACCTGCAGGCCGTCGGTCCCCGGCATCCGGATGTCGAGGAGCACGACGTCCGGGCGCCGCGCCACCGCCATCTCCACGGCCTGCCGGCCGTCGCAGGTGCCCACCACGTCCACGTCGCCGGACGAGCCGAGGATCATCTCGAACCCGCGCCGGACGAGGGCCTCGTCGTCGACGACCAGCACCGACGTCATCGCCCATCCCCTCGCGCGCTCGCCCCGCCGGCGGCGGGTGCCCGCGCGCCGGGGGCCACGCTACCGAACCCGGGTGCCGTCGCCGTGAGAGGTTGGGTGTGCTCGTCAGGGACGCGGATCCGGATGTGGTGAGAGTTGAACCCGGAAGCTGTCAGAGTCGGCTCGGGGCGCGCTGATCCCTCAGTGACCTGATCTGCGGGTTCGTGGAGTGTTGCTACTCCGACTGGGAGTCGGTGGCGCGCTTGCGGCGCCGGAGGACCTTCCGTGAGTTGTCAGAACGGCCCGGCGTGGCAGTGTTCGGGTTGACGCGACGGCGGCGGTACTCGGCGATCAGCGCTTCGCGGCGTAGGCGGTGCCGGCCGCGGATGTTGAACGGCAGCGTGTCCTTGTTGCCGTGGACGCGTTCGGCTCGCTCGATCGCGCGCAGGTTTGCGCGGGCGGTCTACAACGCTATCAAGAGGCACACGCGGGTGCGGCCAATGACCTCGACGTCCTTGGAACGCAGACCGCCGAGCATCGGGCGGGCCCAGTCGTAGTTCCGCTGCTCGTTATGGGTGCGGTTCGAATTGTAGTGGTCTTCGTGCTCGAACGTGAACTTCGGGAACTGGTCGGTCGACTCCTGGAGGCCGCCCGTGGGAACATCCGCAACCTTGACGCCGCCGCGGAGTACGTGTGCCCTGCCTCGAGTACGAGAACTTCAGCCTCGAGCAGCCCGAGTACAGGGTCAGAAGGCATGGAGATCCCCGACAACCCGGGCTGGACGCTCTACGCCTACCTCAGCCCAGCGGGCTCCCTCACCGCCGAGCGCGTCAAGCTGCTCGCCAGCCTCGCCGCGGCCCCCGCGACCGCCTCGACGACCCACGACCGAGGCCACTGAGCAGCGCGGTCCGTGCTTCGAACCCCCCGCCTCGCGCGAGGGCAGGGCCGGGCAACAGGCCGGAGTACGACCAGTCTTGATGCGCAGAGGTGCCAATGTGGAGGCCGGCAACGCGTCCCCACGCTACTGGCGGTCCGACTCGACGAAGGTGCGCGACAACGAGCTGCTCGTCGTCAGCGTCACGACCTTCCCGGTGGCGGTCCGAGACGTCTTCGTCGTTCCGCTAGATCTTCCACGTGACGGACTGCATCGACAAGGCGCTATGCCTACGCCGGCACCCTTCTGTCGCGCCTTCGGGCTGGCGTTGCGATCAGCCAGAACCAGGCGTCACCAGGCAGATTTCGCGACGACGCTCGTCAGCTGATGCGCAGCCGCTTCGTGACGCAGAGCGGCGGTCCGACTGCATACCTCGGCACTCACGGCTGATTGCCAGGAACCGCAACGGCGATCCTGCGCCGAGCAGACGCGGCGAGCGGGTTCTACACAGACCCGCGGCGT
Organism: Actinomycetes bacterium; assembly: GCA_023388235.1. GTDB lineage: Bacteria > Actinomycetota > Actinomycetes > Actinomycetales > Cellulomonadaceae > Cellulomonas. The sequence continues at coordinate 8,969 of JAEWGQ010000122.1, forward strand.
AGAGGCCCCTCGGTGTCGAAGCACTGAGGCGCCTATACTCTGTCACGGCCGCCATGCGCCCTCCGCTTGACGCTCGCGACGCAGCACTTCGTCGATCTCTCGGACTACGAGCTCAGGCAGCGCGGACACCTCCGCCGGGTGGTTCACGATCCAGTCGAGCACAGCGTGCGTGCCGAGCTCGTCAACACCGATCTTCGCGTACAGCTCGATCGCGCTCGTGCGGGACAAACCCAAGGACATCAAGGACACCTGCGTCGCGCTGGACACGCCGAGTTCGAGCTGCATCTCAAGCCCGCGTGGTGCGTTGCCGACGAGGTCGTGCCTGCCGATGCTGGCGAAGTGCACCTTCATCAGGTCCACGTAGCAGGCGAGGTACTTCGGCGCCCGGAACCGCGCGACCGACTCGACGTCCGTCATGACCTCACGGATGGCGGCCGCTGTCGACTTTTGGATGTTCGCGGGTTTGGACCCCTCGTGGCGCAGGCGACTCGCGATCAAGTAGGACAGCGGCTTACCGGTCATCCAACTGACCACCGTGACCGCGAGCTGATTCTGCCGCTTGCTCTCCCCGAAATCGGCGCCCATGACGTCGGCGAGCAATCCGAACGCCCGCGAGTACGACGCCCAGGAGTTGTGGGCGTTCGCCGGCTCGATCACGAGATCGGATGGGGTTCGCGTGCGCATCGCCTCGAGCAGGCGCTGCATCGCAAGCGGGTTGATGCCGGCGTGCCGGGCGATGAGGTCGCGAGGGAACGCGATCGCCCGGAGAGAGCGGGAAACGACATCCTCGACCATGGCCAGATCGCCTGGTCTGGCACCCAGTCCTGGAACTTCGGCCAGCGGAACCCCTGCCGCGACACGGGCGGCGAGGAAGCTGTACACGGCGTCGCCGGATGCCGGGGTCCGGTCAACGGCGGCGCCTTCGTTGATCCAGCCCGCCAGGCCGCGTGCGTCCCTGAAGACGGCGACCGTCTCACGCTTGATGCGCTGACGCTGGCGACGGCCTGGGACCACCTCCCAGCGGCCGGGTTGCGAAGTGTCCACGCAGACGATGTTGCCCTCGAGCTCCATGCCCCAGCGGCCTGCGCGTCCGGCGAGGTTCCAGAAGTCGCTGGCCGTCATCGGGTTTCCCTTTCCCCGCTTCGGCCCGCGCACAAAGAGGTTCCGGCAGGGCAGGTTCACGCCCTCCAGCAGGGTCGAAGTGCACACGAGGAACCGCAGCTTGTCCGTGCGGAAGAGTCGTTCCACCGCCGCACGCACGATCTGCGGCATGTTCCCGTAGTGGAATGCCACCCCGCGACGCAGTACGTCGGCGAGTTTGTATTTTGGGCTGATGGTCTTCTCGACGAGCTCGACGAGTGCTTGCACCTCGAGGTCGGTCGAAACGTCCGCGCTCGAGCCGACCGCTTCCGCTATGGAGATCGCAATCTTCTCCGCCTCGGCGGCGGTGTTCACGTAGACGACGTTACCTCCCCCGCCTCGAGCGAGAGCCACGGCCACCAACGGCAGTCGGTCGCTGTCACGCGCCGGTAGCGTCGGGGTCTCGAACTGTCCCAACCGCATGGGAGCGTCGTCGAGCAGCAGGTCGAGGTCCCACCGACGTCGGTTTCCTCGAACTTGGTTCGCGTACAGCAGGTTCTGCGTGACGGTCGCGGCCTGACTGTCCACGGTACGCGTGGTGGCCTGCGGCGGTGCGCCATCAAGCAGCACCTCAGGGTCTTCCGCTAGCGGCGAGGCGAAGATGACCTGCGTCGTAGGGCCGCGTCGCACTGCCTCGTCGATCACCTGCTGGAGCAGGACGCCACGGGTGCCGTCACCGAGCTTGTGGGCCTCGTCGACGAAAAGGACGTCGAACGTGAGCGACGGGAACTTCTGCTGGAGCAGGTGCAGGCGTTCCTGCGTCATCACGAACACCTCGGCAGGCGACTGGGTCGCTCGCCCGTCCCACGGGAGGGAGGTGACCTGCACCCCGAACGGCAGCGCGACCCGCAGGTCGGCGGACACCTCGTCGACCAGCGCACGGGTGGGGACGACGACGGCCAAACGTGCCTCGCCCCCTGCATGCTGCGCCTGTTGCAGGACGTCAGCGAACCACATGCGGATGACGCGAGACTTGCCCGCGGATGTCGGAGCGGACGCACTGACCCATGTGACTTGGTTCAGCGCTGTCCACATGTTCCGCTGGAAGCGCGACACGCGCAGCGGTTCACCATCTGATGTCGGCAGAGCGAGCTCGAGCCGGCTGCGGACCACGTCCAGCCGCAACGGCGCGGGGTACTTGCTGATGTCAGCGACTCGCAGGTCGTGCTTGCGTTGGGCGACGCCGATGGCCAAGTGGTTCCCGACCCGATCCAGGAGCAGCGTGGCCGCGGCCTTATGCGCGTCGGTCGCGTCCGGCGCCGTCAGCGCAGACTCCATAACGCGCAGCGCAGCATCTAGTGCCTGCTGTCCCTCGGCGAGCGCAAGGACGCTCGCACACGACAGCAAGTAGCTCCAATCGGGTTCGGCTGAGTCGGGCGCTGCACCAAGGAGCTCGCGGCCCACCTGCCGGCCCGCCGCCCGCGCCAACTGCTTCTTGAATCGCGGTGAGGTGAGCAGTTCTCCGGCGAGCTGCTCTGCGCCGGTCACTGGCCCAGCGCCTTGCGCATCAGGTCACGGAAGTCCGCGACAGAGGGGACAGGCACGAAAAAGATCTCCAGCTCGACCGCGGTCAGCTGGTGAGTAGTGATCGCCGCCTGCGCCTTCTCGACCCACGTCTTCACCGCGGCCCGGACCTGCGTCTCCATCTCAGCTTCAAGAACGGACAGGTCCGGGTAGTCATCAAGGTCGAACCCGACGAGACAAGCGCCTCGGAACTGCACCTTCGTGCTGTTCGGGTCCTCCTCGTCAAAGAACGTACGCAACGCCTCCGTCAGCCGAGGATCACCCAGGTCCGCGTGGTCGCGCAGGAGGAACATGTCCCGTTTGCGGTGGTGCACGTCCCCGGTAAGCAGCTCGGCGAGGCTCTCCATGCCCTTGCTGACGGCACTGTTGACGGTGCCGTGGAGCTTGCTCTCGCCCCAGTACACAGCGATCCCACCGTCGTCGAGGGCTGTGGCGTGCACTCCGTCCGCGCCGTGCACATGCATCTCGGTGCTGGTCTTGAGCGGCATCTTGCACAGCACCTGCGGGATGCCGAGGACCGCTTCCAGGAGCAGGTAGAGGAGCAGCTCGCCACCTTCCCCGGAGTTCGCCAGGTGAGTGAACAGCCCTCGTGCTTCTTCCTCCAGCCGCATGAGTGGGGCGGTTGCCCCGGTGCGATCCATCGCTCGACGGGCCTCGGCGATGCGACTGCGAGGGATGCAATAGTCCACCACGTTCCACGCGAGCTTGCGCGTGAGCTTCTCGACTCGGGGTCGGCCGTCACGCTCGCAGGCGACAAAATAGTTGCGGTAGGTGGCTCGGGTCCCGTTGATGGTCGCTTCGGGTGCGAGGTGGTGTAGATACGCGTTGAGCGCCCCCGGTTCGCCGCGAGCCTGACTCTGGAGCATCGTCGCGAGCCAGGAGTGGTCACCGAGTGCGTAGCGCACGTCGGCTAGGTCGTCCTCGAGCGCGGTCACGCGTACCCCCTGCATGTCTTTCGTCGTCTCGCTGCCCGCAAGACTCAACGCGCACACTAGGGGCGTCTGTGCGTGGAGGACTGAACCGGCGCGCGCCCGCGCGATGGAATGAGGCGTTCGGGTGACACGCACACCAGCGTCCCGGCGGCGGCGCGTCATCCATCGCGACACAAAGACCTACCCCCGTGCACGTCGGGGTTCGACCGTTTCGGCCGCCAGTGCAGTCATCCACTGGGTTGTTGCTGCGCGCTGCGCTCGGTCCGCCTGGCGTTTCGGTTGCAGGGCGCGTACCGCGATGAGACGACGTCGACGCTTCCGAGATTCGGGGGCCGCGACCCAGCGACGCCGCGCCCGAAGGCACTCACACCGCCGGGATCTCTGCGTCGTCCGCGCTGACCTGACGACGAAAGGCACCTCTCGCACAGCCCGCAGTCACAACCGACGAGCCGCGCCGGCATGAGCTCGTCGTCCATGAGCTCGGAGACGAGCGCTGCGAGCTCCTCGTCGGTCTGCGTAAGCAGCGGGTTGAGAATCTCACCATCCACTAGAGGGACTCGCAGACCAAGTGTTGCTCGCTGGCGTCTCATCCCATCTGCGCGGTCGGGAAGACACGGCGCCGAGCGAGACGCTCAACCTCAACGACGTGACCATCGTGCCGGCGGGCGCAGCCAGCGCCGTTCCGTACCTGGTCTACCTCGCTCGCGGCCGTGACGAGGTGCGGCCGCCGTGTGTCGTGCTCCTGGACGGAGACAAAGCGGGCAGAGATGCCCAGGCGAAGCTGCGCCGAGGTCCCGCGGGGCGACGCGCCTTCATCGCAGAGCAGTTCGTCATCCGGGTGGACACGTGGGCTAGCTCCGCAGGGATCGAGGGCGAGCCGGGCGTTCCGGTCCGAGAACCCTAAGACCTGATCGCTCCCGGCGTCGCGGCTGCTGCCGCGAACCGATACGCCGAGTTCGTTCTCGGAGCTTCCATCCCTCCAGGCGGCGGAGTGACCGCCGAGGCTATCCAGGCCAAATTCGCGGAGAACCCGAACGTGTGGGACGCGGTCGTCGCCACTTTCGAAGGCGCGTTCCCCGACGAACACATCGAGAAGGTCGGCTTCGCCCGTGAGGTTGTCGGCGTGCTGCAGGCGCCGTCGGAGGCTGGGGAGGTGGGCCTGGCTCGGGCCATGGGTGCGACGCGCCAGCGGTTCCGTGCCTTGCTCGGACACGTCGCCGGACTACTGCGCGACGCTCGAACGACCGAGGATGACGTGCAACAGCGCGACCGAGTTGGGCGCTTGGTTCGGGGGTTCCTGAAGGACCACTCGACGGTGTCACCCGGGACCGGGCCCGGCTGCTCTTCCGCGATATCGAGAAGGCTCTGGAAGACACCGAAGAGGGCGATGCGCGCCGCGCCGGCCTGGCCGAACTCCGGCGGAGATTTGAACTCGATCGCGAACCCCTCGCGCAGGTTCCGCATTACCGCCAGTTCAGGGACGACCTGATGGCACTGCGCCTGCAGGAGCGGCTCGCTCGTCAGGATCGCTCTGCCGAGGACGAGCCTGCACCGGCACAGGTTCCGCAGGAGCGAGCGTCGCTCCCGCTTTCTTACGTGCCCGATCCGTCCGCGGAGATCGAGACTGCGGAGGCACCGGCCGCGTCGTAGTGAGACACAATCTCGCGGTGCCGCTCGCCGCGGGCATCGCGGCCGCCCTCGTGACTCTCGATACGCCGCCCGTGGTCACTGCCGGGTCTGTCCTGTGGGTGTTGGGCGACCCCAGCTGTCCACGCCTCGGATCTTCGTGCAGTGTCCGCGGCGCCGGACCGCGGAACTCGACATGCTCGGGCCCCACCGACGGCAGAACAGTGCGAATGACCCTCCTTGGGCACATCACTGCTGGTCAGCCATCCGCTGAGTTCCATCAACCCAATGGGCCACATTCAAGCAACGTGTCCACCGTGCCCCCGGCGGGGATCGAACCCGCACTGTGCCGGGTTTAAGCCGGCTGCCTCTGCCGGTTGGGCTACGGGGGCCGGGGCCATCCTGCCACCGGCCCCGGGCTCAGTGCGGGGCCGGCAGGTCCCCGGCGCCGGCGGGCGGGCGGCGCACCAGCAGCGTCGCCGCCACCGCGACCACCGAGACCACCCCGCCCCACAGGAACGCCCCCTGCACCCCGGCGGCGGTGGCGTCGACCGGGTCCGCCCCGGCCG